>CAYOSB010000006.1:0-33392 GCA_964406495.1 uncultured Bacteroidaceae bacterium
GTGGTACCGTTTTTCACCGGTGGGTGGTATCAGTTTAGAACGTTGTTAAAACTTTGTGGCTATGCCTCCAGATTTATTAATCAAAAGCATCTTGCGGAAGACATTGTACAGGAAGTATTTTTAAAACTTTGGAAAAGTGAATCCAGTTTTGATTCTTTATCAGCCCTCAAATCTTATCTGTACATCTCTGTAAGAAATGCAAGCCTGAATATCATCCGAAACAATTCAAAACTTTCAGGCATTGATGAAGCGGCAAACAAGGATGTTCTTACTTTACAAATTGATGAAAAATCAATTGAGCAGATACTTATTGAAGAAGAATTTTATCGTCGTATACACCTGGCCATTGAAAAACTCACACCTGAAAGAAAAAGAGTTATTTCACTTAGCATGGAAGGCTTATCCAACAAAGAAATCGCAGCAAAGCTTGGGGTCACCATTAACACTGTAAAGACCTTAAAATTAAAAGCATATGAAGCTTTGCGAAAAGAGCTATCTTACTTAACCCTGCTGCTTCTAATTCAGCTTACCAGGTAATCTATTTTTCGAAAAACTTATAAATAGCATCACCCTTATTCGCTATAACTGTGTTATTAAAATATAATGACAGTTAGAATGGATAGTTTTAAGAATATTGATAAAGTAGTAAACCTTTTGATAGCAGAGAGAGACAGGCAGCTGTCAAACAACGAACAAAAGTTGCTTCAGGCATGGCTGGAGGAAGACGAAGGAAATAAAAAGCTATACGAAGCTTTAACAGATGAGTCTAAAATTCCGGAGAAAATCAGATCGCTCTCCGCATATGATAAAAAAGCTGCCTTCCAGGAGTTTAAAAAATTTGCTGCTAAGAAGAAGGCAAGGAGCATATCCCTGAATGTATTAAAATATGCAGCAATTCTCATTCCCTTTCTTTTTGCTACATGGCTGATTCTTCACCAAGTAAATAATACAAGTACAGAAATTCAATCAGCGGAGAGTGAAATCGCTGCTGGATCAAGCAAAGCAATTCTTAAGCTTGCTGATGGAAGCGTAGTGAATCTTGAAGAGGAAAAGGATACTATTGCAGAATTGGATGGAACAGTTGTTCGTAACAGTTCAGAGGAAATTGTATACGAGGCTGGTCAGAATATAAGAAAGAATAAAATTCAATACAACGAAATTGAGATTCCGAGGGGAGGAGAATACCAGCTGTCGCTTTCAGATGGCACAAAAGTTTGGCTAAATTCAGAGACGACCATCAGATTTCCCGTTGCATTTGCCAAAGCCTCACGGGAAGTTTATCTTCTGAACGGAGAAGCATTTTTTGATGTAACGGAAAATAAGAACAGTCCATTTATTGTACATACAGACAAAATTGATGTTAATGTACTGGGTACCTCTTTTAATGTGCGAGCATACACAGATGAAAAAGAGCTTACAACAACGCTGGTTACAGGAAAATTATTAATCACGGAAGAAGAGTCAAAAGCCGAATATACCATAACTCCGAATGAGCAAGCTTCTTTATCAGGCTCAGGAATGAATATCAGAGAAGTTGATGTTAGCCGATACATTGCGTGGAAAAATGGCAGGATATTATTTGAAACAAATACCCTTGAAGAGATATTCAATGACCTGGGAAGATGGTACAATATTGAAGTTGCTTTTGAAAATCCCTCTGCAAGTGATTTAAGATTTTCTATTGATGTTGAAAGATATGACAATTTAAGTGAAATATTGGAAATACTGGAACTAACCCAAAAAGTATCATTTAGTATCGTCGAAGATACATTGAAGATCAGATAAAAAGAAGCGGGAAATGCTGTCACATTTCCCGCTTTGTTAAAGTAAAAATCTTTCAGTTCTAGCGGAATGAAAGAATTAACAAATAACACGTTAAATCTATGAAAAAAAATTGGATCTCCGGAGGCGGACTATCTCATAATTCGCTTCGAAAACCTTTTCTGATTATGCGTTTGTCTTTAGCCATCTTATTATTCGGTTTGCTACAAGTGTCTGCGAGCACATATTCTCAAAACACCAAAATGAGCATAAAACTTGAAGATGCAAGCATAAAGCAACTATTCAAAAGCATAAAAAAACAGAGTGAATTTACTTTCGTATACAATGTGGACGATATTGAAAAACTGGAAAGAGTCAGTTTAAATGTTTCCGAATCCACAGTCGAAGAGATTCTGGACCATTGCTTTAAAGGTACTGGTATGACCTATAAAGTCAGGGACAAAGTAATCATCATTGTACCCAGGGAAGAAGAAAAATCTATTCCAGAGGAACCGTTAGAAATATCCCAGGAAAGAGTAATCACCGGGATAGTTACGGATGAGAACGGAAACCCTTTACCAGGGGTTTCAATCCAGGCAAAAGGCACAGGCAAAGGAACTATAACCGATGCAGAAGGTAAGTTTACAATTAAAATTGGTGACGAGGTTAAAATATTGGCATTCTCATTTGTGGGGATGTTATCAAAAGAAGTGGAGATAGGCGAGAAGAATGAACTGAATATTCAGTTATTCCCTGATCTGACAGGGCTTGAGGAAGTTATTGTAATTGGATATGGTTCAATGAGCAAAGTTAATTTAACCGGTTCAGTAGCTCAAATAACGGGAAATGAAATAAGTAATCAAATTGCTCCTACCACTTCAGAAATGCTGCAAGGCCTTTCGCCTAATCTGAATATAACCCTGAATGATGGTGATATTAATGGAAATGCAAACATTAATGTCAGGGGGGTTGGATCCATCAATGGAGCCCAACCTCTTATTCTGATCGACGGAGTTCAGGGTGATATCGAACGCCTGAATCCAAGAGATATTGCATCAATTTCTGTATTGAAGGATGCCGCTTCTTCCTCAATATATGGAGCCAGAGCAGCATTTGGAGTGATACTGGTAACAACAAAACAAGCAAAAGAAGGAAAAACTACAATAAGCTATAATACAAACTATGGATGGAGTTCCCCAACCATTCGTACTGACCACTTCATTACAGATGGACTTGAATGGGCTAAATTGAGTGATAAGTTAAGTTTACTGGAAAATACCAGCACTTATCTTGGCTACTCAGAGGATGACTACACCTATCTGGAGGCTCGAAAGAATGATCCGACATTGCCTTCAGTACTTATCAAAACGATCGACGGAAAGGAAAGATATGTTCATTACGGAAATACAGACTGGTGGCATACGATTTTTCAGGATGTCCAGCCCCACCAGGAACATAACCTCAGCATCTCCGGGAATACAGATAAAGTTGCAGCGTTTTTATCAGGAAGGCTTTATCAAAGACAAGGCATATATAAGATCAATCCCGACAACCTGCACAAATACTCATTGCGTTCAAATGTAACTATTACGCCTGCTAATTGGCTTAAAATTCAAAATAACTCAAGTATCTTCAACAAGCTATATACACATCCTGCAACAAACACAAGAAATGTAGGTGGTGCAAGCAACAGTGAAAATTGGAGAAAATACACCTATCATGCTTCGCCGCTTTATCTACCTACCAATCCTGATGGTTCACTTATCATTAAAGGTGCCTATACCAATAACAGGGACATTGCAGACGGGACTTTCGCAGATCTTATCTATGGAAAGAGCAAAGGCGAAGAGACAGATTATGAATTGCTCAACACAACAAAACTTGAAGCCCAAATCTTTGAAGGATTAAGTTTTAAATCCGATTATAGCTTCAGGAAACGAAATCAGGCAGAGTGGGTTCGTATTATTTCAGCACCCTATACAAATCAGCCCAATGGTGAAGGAGTCTCATACTATAAGGAAAATACCCAAATCTATAAAGAACTTACAAGGAAGGAATTATACCAGGCTGTAAATGCGTATCTTGAATACAACACATCGGTTGCTGACAGGCACAACTTCACATTTCTGACGGGTCTTAACCGAGAGTGGAACTCATTCAAGCGCAACATTGCCAGTAGAGATGGAAATCTATCGACAAACCTAAATTCATTCAATCTTTCAACCGGTGATAATTTTTACTTATCCTCAAATGAGGAAGATTGGGCGATCCAGGCTATGTTTTATCGGATCATGTATAATTACAGCAACAGGTATCTCCTTGAATTCAATGGAAGATTCGATGCTTCTTCAAGATTTCCTGCAGAAAATAGAAGCGGATTTTTCCCTTCTGCATCTGCTGCATGGCGGGTAAGTGAAGAGTCTTTCTGGGAACCCCTTGAGAAAGTTGTAAACAGCTTGAAATTCAGAAGTTCTTATGGTCAATTAGGAAACCAAAATGTGGGAGCCTATGATTATATATCCACAATGGATATTAACCAGGGAAACTATATTGTCAATGGGGAAAAGGTTAATTACTTCAGTACGCCTCAACCAGTTTCTTCAAATTACACCTGGGAATATACGCAAACAGTAAACCTTGGTTTTGATGCCTCTTTCCTTAGATCCAGAATTTACCTTGTTTTTGACTGGTTTCAGCGTGATACAAAAGATATGTTGACTCAAGGAAGGAAATTACCTTCCGTCTTTGGGGCAGAGGAACCTAATGAAAATGCTGCCGATTTGCGTACCAGGGGATTTGAACTTGCTGTCACATGGAGAGACAATAAGGAATTAGCAGGCCGGGATTTCCATTATAGTATTTCCGCCTCTGTTGGTGATAGTAAGACAGAGATAACAAAATTTGATAATCCAAACGGAGATATCAATCAGTTTTATGTTGGACAAGAGTTGGGTGAAATATGGGGGTATACTGTCGAAGGTTTCTTTCAGACGGATGATGAATATCTGAGTCATGCGGACCAGTTATTGGTAAATGAACGCATTAGAAACAATTATCTGATTAATCACCCGGTCGCAGGTGATATAAAATTCAAAGATATTGACGATGACGGGAAGATCACTCCTGGTGATCAAACGCTTGACAATCCTGGAGACCTTAAAATTATTGGTAACTCTTTGCCAAGATATAGCTATAACTTGCGACTGGGTATTCAATACGCTGGATTTAATATAAATGCATTTTTTCAAGGAATAGGAAAATTGGATTGGTTTCCCGAAACAGATAATGGTTACTTCTGGGGACCATTTGCCAGGCAGTATATGAATTTCTATCCTGAGAGTATGGAAAGCCTCGCATGGTCCCCTGAAAATCCTGATGCATATTTTCCACGACTTGCAGTTTATGCAGAGAGAGGAGGCCCCTATGAAGGAGCTCAACTGGGAGTTTATTCAGATAAATACCTGCAGAATGCTGCCTACCTTAGGTTGAAGAGCCTGAATCTAGGCTACACTCTACCTGATAGATTATTAAGTAAGACGGATTTGATGGGAAGTATCAGAATATTCGCGACTGGTACGAATTTACTGACCTTTTCTCCTTTGTATAAAAACAATCCGGATAGGACCGTTGATCCGGAGCAACTAGGGAATGGCAACGCATATCCTTTTTCAAAAACATTTTCACTTGGATTCGAAATTATTTTTTAAAGAATAAGATGATGAAAAAAGTAATATTTCCTATAATACTATTGGTTCTTTTAGTTAGCTGTGAAAAGGATTTCCTAGATAGATATCCCTTATCAGAAATATCGCCAGAGAATTCATTTTCTACTGCCGAAGACCTGGAACTTTATACGAACTCATTTTATCAGGATTTACCTGGTGTATCAGGGATAATAGAACAAGATAATAAATCAGATAATGTTCTGTATGGCGGAGTCCCTTCGGAACAAACCGGAGAAAGGATTGTCCCTGGTGATGCAGGAGCTGGCGGTTGGTCATGGGGCGATCTTCGGAAAATCAATATGTTTTTTAAGTATTATCATCAATGTGATGATGAGGAGGCAAGAAAAGAATATAGCGGTGTTGCATATTTTTTCAGAGCCTGGTTTTACTATAATAAACTGGTTCGGTTTGGAGCTGTACCTTATTATAGTGAAGTAGTGGGAAGCGCTGATGAGGATTTGCTTTTCAAAGCAAGAGATTCCAGGGTAACTGTGGTCGACAGCATGATCAGGGACCTGGATATGGCTATTGAAAATCTGAATGTAAATAAATCCTCTGACAGGGTTAATAAGTGGACTGCTCTTGCATTAAAATCGCGACTTTGTCTATTTGAGGGAACATTTCGCAAATACCATTCGGAATTGAATCTACCAGGAGCGGACGAACTGCTACAGCATGCCGCTGACGCAGCATATGAAGTAATAATAAATGGCCCCTATTCACTTTACCAAACAGGTGATATCAATACTGTTTACAGGGATTTATTTGCCAGTGAAAATGCCATTGAAGATGAGATTATACTAACAAGAAGATACAGCGAGGATCTTAATGTGGTTCAAAGTGTAAATTACTATCTTACTTCACCTACGCAAGATGACATTAGTCTGACAAAATCGATTATTAATGACTATTTAAAAGATGATGGCAGTCGATTTACAGATGTTGCCGGGTATGAACAAATGCCATTCGCCGAGGAAGTCGTTGACCGCGATCCGCGATTAAGTCAGACCATCCGCTCAGTTGGTTACAAGCGCATTGGAAACAGTGAAGAATTAGTACCTGATTTTGATGCAGCTATTAGTGGTTACCAGATTACTAAATTTCTGGCAGATGAATCGCAAGACGGCTTTGAAGCCAGCTACCAGGATCTTCCCATTATTCGTTTTGCCGAGGTTTTGCTTAACTACGCCGAAGCCATGGCTGAACTGGGCACCCTCACCCAGGAAGATCTTGATTTGTCTATAAATCTGCTTCGTACACGCGTTGGAATGCCGGGTATCGATCTTGCTCTGGCAAATGCCAACCCCGATCCTCTATTAGCCAGCCGGTATATTTCTGTGAATGGATCCAATGCTGGTGTTATTTACGAAATACGCAGAGAACGAAGAGTAGAGCTTGTTCTAGAAGGATTTAGATATAATGACCTGATGAGATGGAAAGCCGGAAAGCTATTGGAAGAACATTTTGCAGGAATGTATTTCCCTGGTTTGGGAGAATATGATCTCGATGGCAATGGAAGTATAGATCTGCTTCTGTATTCAGGTGCAAAGCCTGAATCACCAGCCCCACAATCCGTTGAGATTGGCAGCCTGATAGAATTATCGGAAGGTAACTCCGGAAATCTGGTTCCCTTTGCCAGCAGAACAAAACTATTCGATGAATCTGTTGATTACCTGTACCCAATTCCCCTTGGAGATTTACTACTCAACGAGAATCTTCAGCAGAATCCCGGATGGGGAAACCGTTAAATATAGTAACTGAGATATCAATTTTAATGCTATTTAAATGAATTGAAGATGCCTTCAATGCTGACAAAATATGCCCTAGTTCTGCTTTTTCTTTTGACCTGGTCATGTGAGAAAGTCACTCCTGAAGTTGAACCAATACAGATAGCGATCAGCGCAAAAGATTCTGCACTGGTAGAGGAATTGATAACATTTTCCGTTGAAAATGCGATTCCGGGTGTAGAATATATGTGGGATTTTGGTGATGGCACAAGCTCTGCTGGCAAAACAGTTGTTCATGAATACGAACAGCCTGATTACTACACGGTTTCAGTTGCGGATCCTTCCAATGCAATTTCAGAAGCAAAAAAAATAATACGCGTTTCTTTTAATCCGATCATTGAAGGTAGATTATCATTTAGTGATTGGCTATCTGATTCAAAAAGCTTTCCAATGGTATGCGCACATAGAGGTGTGCACAATTCTGTTCCTGAAAATTCACTTGCAGGAATCCAGGCCGCGATTGAGAATGATATCCCTATCGTTGAAATTGATATTCGTCAGACTAAGGATAGTGAATTGGTCCTGATGCATGATGCAACAATTGACAGGACCAGTAATGGAACAGGATTAGTGAGCAATATGACTGTTGAGGAACTGCAATCATTTTACCTGAAAAAGCCGAATGGAAGTATCTCGTTGGAAATAATACCGACACTGAAAGATGTATTTATCCTCAATCGGGGTAAAGTATACTTCGACCTTGATATCGATAAAAAAGCGATTTACAGTAAAGTTGAAGACTTGGTAGATCTGTATGGTATGTCAGAGCAGGTTTTCTACTATTCATCTGAGAGCAATGTTATTGACGATATACTTCGAGATGGAGGAGTAGCAATGCCGATCCTGAAATCCCAGCAGGACATCGACCTGTATGAAGTTAGAGATGTAATGCTGGTGCATTTGAATAGCACAACAGTTGAACAAGCGTATTTAACCCAGGTAAAAGCAAATGACTGGAAGACATTTAAAAATGCCTATGTAAATAGCAGTAATTCACCTGCTAAAGACAATTATAATGAGTTAAAAATCCTAGTGGAAGCTGGAATTGATCTTGTTCAAACCGATTATCCAGTTGCGCTAAAAACATATCTGGAAAACAAATAAACGAATCAATACTAACATGGAAAAAGTAACAAATTTTAAGAGCCTGATCATAGTAGCAGTTCTAACAGCATTGTTTACTATATCGTGTGAAGATGAATCACTTATTGATACTCAACCAGTAGCGGCCTTTTCAGTATCTGTATCTGAAGCAATTATTGGTGAAGTGGTTCAATTCATTGATGCATCATTTGACCAGAACGGAGGAGAAATTGTATCATGGAGTTGGTCATTTGGTGATGGAACCACTTCTGATCTACCCTCTCCAAGTCATTCATTCCTTGAAGAAGGATCCTATAATGTAGAATTATCAGTTACAGATAATACGGGGAATCAAAATGCCAATGATTTTTCCAAAACCATTATCGTTACAAAACCATCAACAGCAACAACGTTACCAACTATCAAGTGGAGTTTTGATGTTCCCTATCGAACGAAAGCTTCATCACCTGCTATTGATGATAATGGAACCATCTATTTTGGTTGTGACGGCAAGGAAGGAGGAGCAAACCTCTATGCTGTAAATCCGGATGGTTCAGAAAAGTGGCAGTATGAAACCGGCGATATCATTCGTTCTGCACCAGCCATCGGCAGCGACGGAACCATATATGTTGGTTCATACGATGATAATCTTCATGCCTTCACACCGGATGGAACACCTCTGTTTCAATTTGACCTTGAGGGTAATGCAAAGTATGCAGGTGCAGTAACAGGAGAAAATGGTGTTATTTACATCGGTTCACAGTCAGATAACCTGTTTGCTATTAATACAGACGGAAGTGAGCGATGGAGATTTTCAACCGGAGGGGATGTTAATGGCACACCTGCAATAGGATCAGATGGTTCTGTTTATGTTGGATCAACGGATGGCAAATTCTATGCAGTGAATTCAGATGGAACCGAAAAGTGGTCTGCAGACTATGGTAGTTGGACCGCTACCGCGACCGCAATTTCAGATGATGGCACAGTCTATTTTGCAGGCGAAGGAAACAGCAATGACGCTGAATCAAATGGTGTTCTCATTGCTTTTGATCCCGATAACGGAAATGAAAAATGGAGGGTTAGCCTTGAAAATAAAGTCAACCAGGGTGGGCCGGCCATAGCCCCTGACGGAACAATTTATGTTGGTGGTTTTGACAAGGAAATGGTAGCATATAATCCCGGTGATGGTAGCGTAAAATGGAGTTATCCTACAAATGGAGCTATTATGGGGACTCCTGCTATTGATAATGAAGGAAACATCTATTTTGGTGATGATTATGGATGGTTTTATGTAGTTGACCCTGAAGGTAACAAGAAGTGGAAGGAGATGGAAATAGGAGGAGGTGTATCTGAGGCCGTCTGGTCTTCACCAGCCATTGGAAATGATGGAACAATTTATATAACAGCCAGCCAGTCTGACGAAAGTGCCCGATTATATGCTATTAAAACAGACGCCACAGGTCTGGCAACAGGAGGTTGGCCAATGGTAAGTAAAAACCCTAAACACCAAGCTAAATAACTAAACCAAATATCAATTATCATGAAGAAAATTATTACATTATTCGTATTTCTAAGTTTTGTGTTGATGTCTTACGGACAAAGTCCGGCAATTGCATGGAGCCACGCATTACCTGACAAAGTTGACCGTACCAGTCCAGCAATTGCTGACGATGGTACAGTCTACATTGCCTGTAACCTTGGAACAAGAAATGCTGCAGAACCACCTACCTTACCTGATCCCAATTTCTTTGCGGTAAATCCTGATGGTACGCTGAAGTGGGAAGCATCCATTTCAGAAGGAGATTTTACCAAGCCTGATGCCATACTTTCAAGTCCTTCGATAAATGCCGACGGATCTGTCTATATGGGAGGCCAATATAGCCGAGTCATCTTCAGGTTGGATGCATCAACCGGGGATACCCTTGGTACAAATTATCTAGATACGCGCCAAAGGTATACTGCACCTGTTTTTGCAACAAATGGAGATGTGTATATCTGTGGATATTCAAAAGGAGACAAAGGTATCAGAGCCTTATCTTCCGATTTAACTACTGTAAAATGGATATTCGGAGCAGGGAATGATTTTAATTCTACGCCTGCAGTGGGTGCGGATGGAACCATATATGCTGCAAGTACCAATGGAAGTGTATATGCAATTAACCCGGACGGCACTGAAAAATGGTCGGCTGTGTACGGAGTATGGGTTGCATCAGCGATTTCACTTGGAGCCGATGGAACGGTATACTTATCAGCAAAACTAAATGATGCTTCCGATGGAGTATTAATAGCCTATGATCCCGCAGATGGGACTGAAAAATGGTCAGTGACCTTAACTGGTGCAAATGCTGAGCAGGGAGGCCCTGCTATTGCTGAAGATGGAACCATTTACTTGGGCAACAAAGAAGGAAGAATGAAAGCTTACAATCCGGCTGATGGTTCGGAGTTGTGGTCTTATCCTGTTAGTTCAGAGGATGCCATTGGAGGCATTGAAGTGGTTCCGGCTATTGATAATGACGGGAATATATATTTTGGGACAACGGATGGAATGTTTTATGTCTTAAAAAGCGATGGTACGGAAGCTTATGATCCAATGGAACTGGGGACCAAGATCAACTCATCAGCAGCCATAGGAACGGATGGCAGAATATATGTCGGAGTTGCTGACACAACGGAAGCAGGCGATGATGTAGGTAAATTATATGCACTGACAACCACTGCTACAGGACTGGCTCAGGGGGGTTGGCCAATGTATGCAGGTGATGCTATGCATACTGGAAATGTAAATGATATAATGCTACCTCAAAATAATCCGACAATAGCATGGAATTATACCTTACCTGACAAAGTTGACCGTACCAGTCCAGCAATTGCTGACGATGGTACAGTCTACATTGCCTGTAACCTTGGAACAAGAAATGCTGCAGAACCACCTACCTTACCTGATCCCAATTTCTTTGCGGTAAATCCTGATGGTACGCTGAAGTGGGAAGCATCCATTTCAGAAGGAGATTTTACCAAGCCTGATGCCATACTTTCAAGTCCTTCGATAAATGCCGACGGATCTGTCTATATGGGAGGCCAATATAGCCGAGTCATCTTCAGGTTGGATGCATCAACCGGGGATACCCTTGGTACAAATTATCTAGATACGCGCCAAAGGTATACTGCACCTGTTTTTGCAACAAATGGAGATGTGTATATCTGTGGATATTCAAAAGGAGACAAAGGTATCAGAGCCTTATCTTCCGATTTAACTACTGTAAAATGGATATTCGGAGCAGGGAATGATTTTAATTCTACGCCTGCAGTGGGTGCGGATGGAACCATATATGCTGCAAGTACCAATGGAAGTGTATATGCAATTAACCCGGACGGCACTGAAAAATGGTCGGCTGTGTACGGAGTATGGGTTGCATCAGCGATTTCACTTGGAGCCGATGGAACGGTATACTTATCAGCAAAACTAAATGATGCTTCCGATGGAGTATTAATAGCCTATGATCCCGCAGATGGGACTGAAAAATGGTCAGTGACCTTAACTGGTGCAAATGCTGAGCAGGGAGGCCCTGCTATTGCTGAAGATGGAACCATTTACTTGGGCAACAAAGAAGGAAGAATGAAAGCTTACAATCCGGCTGATGGTTCGGAGTTGTGGTCTTATCCTGTTAGTTCAGAGGATGCCATTGGAGGCATTGAAGTGGTTCCGGCTATTGATAATGACGGGAATATATATTTTGGGACAACGGATGGAATGTTTTATGTCTTAAAAAGCGATGGTACGGAAGCTTATGATCCAATGGAACTGGGGACCAAGATCAACTCATCAGCAGCCATAGGAACGGATGGCAGAATATATGTCGGAGTTGCTGACACAACGGAAGCAGGCGATGATGTAGGTAAATTATATGCACTGACAACCACTGCCACAGGACTGGCTCAAGGGGGGTGGCCAATGTATGCAAATAATGCAAAACACTCCGGAAATGTTTCTGCCATTGCAGAATGTATTCCCTTTAACATTGACCTGGGCGCTGATCAGGAGATCGCTGAGGGCTCATCCGTTGAAATTGGTGTAGAACCTGTTGAAGGGATTATCTACTCATGGAGCTCTGGTGAAACCACATCAAAGATTACCGTTGATGCAGCGGGAGAATATATTCTGACCGGAACAAGTAATTGCGAAAGTATTATAGATACTGTTGCGGTTACTGTAATTACTTCCGTTGGTCCTTTCTTCGAAAGTCAAATTCAGGTATATCCTAATCCTGCCACAGAGAAGCTTTTTATTAAAGGCCTGGAAGGAGAATTCTATACGGAAATCATCTCCATTAGTGGAGCCATTGTCAGGCAGGAAGATAATTCCCATGAATTAAATATATCTGACATACATTCAGGGCTTTATATATTAAGAATATCACTCAAAGATAGCGTGTTTGTAAAGCCTTTCACGAAAGAATAAACTAATAATCTTTGCCGGATCCTCTAAAAGGGATCCGGCCTTATTGAAACGATTAACATGAATCGGAGCATTCTATATGCAATACTATTTGCATCAATATTTATCTCAGGTAATAAATGCCATTCTCCTGTATCAGAAGCAGAGGCAAACAGAGTTGATTATTTGCTTGATCTTCTTCATGATCATAACAGCAACCAAATTATGGTTGTGGCTCACAGGGGGGATTGGCGGAACGCACCCGAGAATTCCGTTGCTGCAATTGAAAGTGCTATTCGCTTAGGTGTTGATATTGTAGAACTTGATGTACGGGAAACTAAAGACGGAAAACTGGTCCTAATGCATGACAAAACAATTAATCGAACCACAAATGGAGAAGGCTATGTATCGGATTGGACACTTGATTCGCTGAAGAGATTATTCTTGCGTGATGGCTGTCAAACAATTACCTCTCATAAGATACCTACGCTGGAAGAAGCTTTAATGGCAAGTAAAGGAAAGATCCTGGTTAACCTTGATAAGAGCTACCCAATTATCGATAAATGTTACCAGGTTGCATTAATGACCGAGACTTCAGAGCAGATAATCGTAAAGGGAGATAAGCCTTTTTATGATGTGCAGCGTGATATCGGCGACTATTTGGATAAGATCCTCTACATGCCGATAAGAAACCTATCTAAGCCTGGGTCGGAAGAATATATAGAAGATTTTATGAACGAAGCTCCCCCGGTAGCATTTGAATTTGTTGTCCCTTCGGATACTATTTCATTATTGGATCAATTTCCCAAAATAAATGAAAGTGGTATCAGAATATGGGTAAATTCCCTGTGGCCGCACCATAATGCCGGACATGACGATGAAAAGGCTTTTTATAACATTGAGGTCTATGACTGGTTTGTCGATAATGCCATTACAATTATCCAGACGGATCGACCCGCCCTTTTGCTCGAATATTTAAGAGATAAGGGATTACATGATTAGAAGGATCAAAGTAAGAAGTCTTTCATAGAAGTAGTTTAGTTTTAGTTAAGTAGTAGTTGGTAACTAAGTCCATCTGCATGAAGTATGCCTTGATTGCAGGTGGACTTTCTTTTTTTCAAGTGTATGAATACTAAAATATCAGAATTCTATAAAGTATCTGCCGGTGTGAATATACTTTCGGATGATTCTTTAATCAAGAAGATCTATTTCAGGTCACGGTGGTCTGTGTTTTTGTCTGCTACTATTGGATATAGCCTTTTCTATGTGTGTCGTCTTAGTCTTAATGTAGTTAAGAAACCTATTGTGGATGCAGGTCTACTTGATGAGTCACAGCTGGGTATGATTGGATCAGCTTTGTTTTTTACCTATGCAGTAGGTAAGCTCACAAATGGTTTTCTGGCCGACCGCAGTAATATAAAGAGATTTATGGCCAGCGGACTGCTTTTAACTGCACTGGTCAACTTGATTCTTGGATCCACCACTATGTTCCTGGCTTTTGCTATTCTTTGGGGACTAAACGGTTGGTTCCAGTCCATGGGCGCAGCCCCAAGCGTAGTTTCTCTTTCCCGCTGGTTCAGCAACCGTGAGCGAGGAACCTATTACGGGATATGGAGTGCTAGTCATAGCATAGGAAAAGCTCTGACCTATGTAGGTATAGCCTTTATCGTTAGCTTGTTTGGTTGGCGATGGGGTTTTTATGGTGCAGGGATTTCAGGTCTGCTGGGTGCTGCAGTGGTATATATTTTTCTTCATGACAATCCCGAAAGCAAAGGATTACCTCCCATTGCTGACTATAAGAATGACCATGCGGAAATATCAACTAAAGACAAATCTGTCGGATCTGTTCAGAAGGAAGTATTGAAAAATCCACTTATTTGGATACTTGCTTTTTCAAGTGCCATGATGTATATCAGTCGTTATGCAATTGAAAGCTGGGGAATTTTTTACCTGGAAGCTCAGAAAGGATATTCAAATCTCGAAGCCAGTACGATCATATCCGTGAGTGCTGTCAGTGGAATTGTAGGAACGGTAGTGGCTGGAATAATATCTGACAGGGTTTTTAAGAGCAGCAGGAATATTCCCGCCCTGTTTGCCGGCTTACTGAATATCATTTCAATTGCGCTTTTCCTGTTTTATCCCGACGGGAAAGCCTGGATGGATACACTTAGCATGGTAATTTTTGGTTTCGCCATTGGCATATTGGTCACTTTTCTTGGAGGATTAATGGCTATTGATATCGCATCAAAAAAAGCTTCAGGTGCTGCTTTGGGTCTCGTGGGCATTGCCAGTTATCTGGGAGCCGGAATGCAGGACCTGGTTAGCGGGATGTTGATTGAAAATGGGAAAACAACTATTGATCAAGTTTCATCCTATGATTTTACCATTGCAAAGTGGTTCTGGTTTGCTGCTGCTGTGCTTTCCTGCCTGCTTGCACTGTTCGTATGGAAGGCCAAGCATAAAGATTAAATGGGGTTACTAATACATTTTATATATAGTATGAAAAAGATCGCACATTTAATTTGCCTTATGCTCTTGGGAGTGGTCAGCAATATTTCAACTGCCCAAGAAGTCTCCAAGGAAGATCAGTGCTTATCGGAAGAGGAAGTACCCTCTGCAGCTAAAGAATTTATTAAATCAACAAAGCTTGAGCAAGTCACCTGGCATAAGCAACAGGAACTGAGTGGAACCTTATATGAAGCAAAATTTGAAATATATGAGCAGTCATTTATTGTAATCTTTAATCCAGAAGGAATCATGACAGATATCAAGCTAAATACTACCCTGGATCAGTTTGATAGTGAAACGAAAAAATTGGTTAAAAGCACATTAGATGCATATTTTCATTCATATACAATTCAGCAAATTCAAAAACATTATGTTGGTGATCATGATAGTCTTCTACAAGGTCTAATCAACAAATCGGACCCATATTTCGTAATAATGAACTATGAACTAATTATTAAGGGTGTACATCTTGGTTCGGGTGGACTTTTTAAGATGACATTTAACGATAAGGGTCATCTACTTACATTCAAGAAAATATCTTTCCCGGTTCCTGATGATCTTGATTATTAGAACATTCGCAATTATCCTGCTTCATTTTTGTTTGTTGACATTATGTTCAGCGCAGGATTTTTTAAATGCGGGATTCATGCCAGGTATGAAATTAACCATTAAAAATCATAAGCAATTGAATTTTACCTTTGCTTATGAGTCCCGAACTATTGTTAAAGGAGGCTTCGACTACATACGAACAGATCTTTCATTTTTAACAGGTAAAATGACCGAAACAGGCAATAAACTTTCTGCCGGTTATTCGTACTTGAATAAATTGGAGAAAGGGGCCCACAGGATTATTCAGCAATTTAGCAAGGATAGGTTTAATGAATGGGGATTAATCTCATATCGGGTTGCTTCAGACCAGACAATTGAAAACGAAGTATTTACCGTTCGTGTAAGGGGAAGAATTACGATCGAGATGCCACTGCAAAGCGGACCTCTGGATCAGGTTCTTTGGTATTTTTATACTGGCAGTGAATATTTAAGTTCTATATCTCGGGATGCTCACCAGATGGAAATTCGGATAACACCTATGCTGGTATACAGAATAACAAAAAGAAACACAGCTGGACTAGGGATCGATTACAGGATAAAATCCCCACTTATTATTGAAAGCGAGCATAATCTATGGCTTAAACTAATCTATTATTTAAAAATTTGATTATTCTAAATTGATAGATTTTGGGGAATCTCTATTAATCCTTTTAAGTTAAAAAATCTTTATTGATTTTGACCATTTTTCTGGTTTTACCGGATTTCCGACCCAAAATTTTTTTCCCGATTTGGACGCATGTTTGTAACACCTAAAATTGACCCGATTTTAACATTGGTGATAGGGGATACGGCGGGTTAGCCTAAGGGGGCCTGGGGGACCGAGCCTCCTCCGGGGGGTGATAGATGTCACGGAGAAGTTTATTTGCACATCCCTTGTGCAATTAGAGAAGAGTCATTGATTTAAACCCAACCAGGTAAGGATCTTTCTAGGTATTGAAATTTTATAAACAGATAATGTAAAGATATTGAATAAGTTGTAGCGATTTTCTGAATATGTGCAAATAGACTACTAGTCCCCGGGTCCCAGAACCCAGTTGTTCAGAAACTGTGTAAAATCCCAAACAGTTCCATCGATCATTCTTCCACCTCGACCTTTGGAAAGATAATACCATTCACCCTCAAGGCCCATGGAAGTGGTGTCATATATATGATCGTCCAACAACCACAGCCTGAGTTCCAGGTTCTCACCACTTCGAAATCTGATTATGTTCTTCTTTAAACGCCTACATAGTTCCTCGGAAGGGATGATAATTAACTGAGCCGATTCATTTCTCAGGTGTTTGAAGGTGAAGACAATGTAATCTGGGTTATTTTCCGAATTCAAACTGAAAAGAAAGTATCCGATTCCGGAGAGTTCGTTTCCGTTTTGACTTCCGTGGATGATTTGATTAATAGGTCTTGATACTACCAACTGAAAACTTATCGGCCGGACGATTCGATTCTTAGGTCTGACTTTGTAATACTCATATGAGGTTTCCTGAAATACAAACCCTTGCTTTGTCAATTCTTTTTGGAATTCCGCTTTCATTGTAGTTTAGCGACAATATCAATATTGTATTACAGACTGCGTTTCAGGGTTGATGTACTTTTTAATTTTGGAGATCGTATTTTTATTGAGATTGCAGATTTTACTGACATGCGAACCTCTGTATCCCTGTTCCAATAATTCAACCGCCTTTTTATGCTTTTGTAAAAAACTCAATGTGGATTCTTTCCCTCGTTGTTTTCTGTTCTTATACTTTCCTAATGATTTAGCTATCTCTATACCTTCCATCTGGCGTTCACGGCGTATCTCATTTTCGACTTCAGATAAGCTGCCTATCATGGAAATCATCATTTTTATTGTATAGTTCATTTTTCCATCGACAAGGGTTTTCATTCCGAGATTCTCAATGTAAAGAGAAACATTATATGAATGAAAGAATTCTATTACATCAAGCAGATTGCGAAGATTTCGAGCCAATCTATCAATGGAATGAATGGAAATTTCATCCACTTTATCCTGTTCCACATACTCCATTAAATACTTCCCGTATTTCCTGTCAAATAGAGGAATGGTTCCACTACATTTGTCTTCGAATACATAGGTATAGCTTTGGTTATTTTGTTGCTGACGATCGAGATTTTGAGTTGCTGAACTTATTCGATTGTATCGTAATGTTCTCATTTTTATCCTAATTTTAATGTTGTTTGTTTTGCACCTTTAAATTAGGATAAATTACTGACAATGCCGCCTGAAACCCGCTTATATAAAGGGATTCAGCGTACTAATTTTAAGTAAACATCAATTTTAGGACAAGATATGTGCGAATAGATTTACTCCAAGTCCGGGGCTGGAATTCTTATCCATCCAAGCCATTGCGCTTAAAATTCTCATATTCCAATACAATGTCCGCCACCAAGCAACCGAATAATTTAATTCCAATAGCAGAAAAGTCGATCAGTGAATCTCCACTTAGATCATATCCCATCTTATCTTCAATATAATATCTGGCGAAATCAATCTTTTCAGGGCAGACTGTATCCTTATTGAAGTAATCCTCAAAATTTATTCCTGGGCGAATAAAAAATCCTGGTTCTGGGTTGGTATTTTGATTTTGGTTATTCATGGTTTAATCGTTTGATATATAATCTGTCAGTGCAAGTCTGACAAGTTCAGATTTGGTAATTCTCTCATGTTTCAGGACTTCGATTAATCGCTGATACTGTTGATTAGTCAGGCGAATGGACAAGTGTTTGGTTTTATTCTTTTTCATACTTATAAATATCTGTAATACAGAAAACAGCATAGAAAAATCAACCAGTGTTTGACGAAAAGGTCAATTTCTATAAATAAAGTTAATCTCCTTTCTATTAGTGTGTTACAAACTGATTTGTTTGGTTTTATTAGTGCCAGCCTTATAACTGGGTTCTTGACTTCTACCCAAATTCTAGAAATTCTTAATAATATAGCCTGCTACTTTACGACAAATCGGTATTGCAGATGTGTAATTTGTTCCTCAAATGCTGGTCAACTCCTTTAATCCCGTTTCATCCTTATTAAGATTCTGCCCAAATAATCCATCTTTTTTCATTTTGTGATACATTTTTCGCCTGAGGGAATATTTATATGTACATGGAGTTTCGACACAGTTCTACCAGAGGTGATTATATCGACTTCGAAAAAGACAGAGAGTTCATTGACCAACCCCTACTATGTGATACCAGTTCTGGCAACACTTACCCCGGTGACCAGAGATGTCAAGACGAAAGTTTAATATAGTAGATGACGCTAAATATCTAGAGCTTGAATGATATACCTGAATAAAGAAAGAGGTGACAGTGCGAATTGTTGGTAAGGGAACAGCGGAGGGAATTTCCTCCTGAAAATCTGGTTACTTGACAGATATAAGGGGGAATTGTGCATCACTCCTAAATCGATCAAAATCAAGTATATAATTTCAGCCCAACAAAAAAAATCAAAATATTTTCCATTTACCATTTACATTGCACTAAAAAGGTGCTATACTTTTTTAGGTGTAAAAACCATAAAAGAATAAAAATATTATAATGAAGAATTTAGAAATTGTTGAAGTAATCAAATTACAATTATTTAATGAGATTGAAAATGAAACAATCTGGTATTACGATGATGATTACAACGAATTTAGGAATCGCCTAATTTATTGTCCCTGTAGCGAAGAAATCTGCTGTGATTTTTGTGATAAATGGGATGATTTTCCAGAAGAAGAGGTAAACTCAATTAGTTTGGAAATAGCTGAATGGGAACATCGAATGGAAAAAGAACTCGATGAATGGTTGGAAGAATGTGAAATGAATGACCATGAGTTTTATAAGGATAGCAACGGTGAGTATCAGCTGATCGAATTAAGTTAATTCAACCTGAAAAGCTCCAATATACTTATTGGGGCTTTTTTGTCAAACCTGCGCAGCTTACAAATAATTCAGCTTAGATAATATAGATATACTATATTAGCCCCTTTTCAACTTGATTTTGAGGATAATTTTCGGTATATTTTTAAAAGACACATATAATCTATTGGAAGAAAATTACACATATGAAACTTTGACAGGAACAACCTTTTTCAATCCTACGATTGAAAACACCTCCTGCACCGGCGGTACCATAACTGACATTTATATCCCCGCCACAGAAGAGGTATCTACATCCAATTCATATGTTATAACATTAAAGGAACTGAGATCCTGCGACGGCTTCGAAAGTATTTCCGAGGAGCAGGCAGACGAAATAATCAACACACTATATCAGCTAAGTACAATCTGTTACCGAAGTATAAATGAATGACCTAACGAGATACAACCGTTTTACGAAACCCCGAAAGAAAGAAAAGAATGTTCCAACCAGCAGAGATGTCTGGGTCTATACAAGGGTAAGTTCCAAAAATCAGAAGGAGAACTACTCTCTTGAATATCAAAAGGAAGAGGCTGAAAAATTTGCAGAGCGAATGGGATATCAGATAACTGAATATTTTGGAAACCAAAATGAATCAGCGTCCAGAGATATTACAAGAAGGGAATTTCAGGCCTTAATCAACAGAGTCAAGAAATCCCCAAGAAAACCCTTTGGGATATTAGTATATGTAATTAGCAGATTTTCAAGGTCTGGTGGCAGCGCAATTACAATAGTAGATGATTTGGTTGAAAGGTTGGGTGTTCATTTAATCGAGGTTAACTCAGGCTTGGACACTACAACTGATGAAAATAAATTAAACATTTACAGCAAGCTTATTGAGGCCAGAAAAGAAAACCATCAAAGGTTAAAGCATACCATCCCTGGTATGGTAAAATTTGTTAAATCAGGACAATACCTTGGGAAAGTACCTATTGGATATGATCACTTCGGCCCGAGGGTCGTAGATCCGTCAAAGCGAAGCATAAATCAACGCATAGTTGTTAATGATGTAGGGGTAAAACTCAAAATGGCATGGAATTGGAAACTACAAGGACTAACTGATGCGGAAATTATTAATAAACTTGATGCTTTGGGAATAAAAGTTTCAAAGCAGAAGATTAGTAGAATGTGGCGAAACGCCTTTTACTGTGGAATACAAACCAATGCCTTCGTCGATGGTAAAGCGATAAAAGGGAATTGGGAGCCTTTGATTTCTGAAGAGGTATTCTGGCGTGTGCAAAATATTCTTGATGGGAATAACCAAGATTATACTATTGAAAGAAATAATGACAGCAGACCTCTGATTGGGACATTATTCTGCCCTGAATGTACTAGGAAGTTAACAGGCTACGAGGTTAAAAAGAAGAAACTACATTATTATAAATGCCAAAAGTGTATCGGGATTTCGATAAACGCAGAATCATCAGCAAAAATGAAAACCAAGGGTGCACATCAAATGTTTATTGAGCTTTTGGCATCATACAAATTAGAGGAAAAATACATTCAACCATTCATCATTCAGCTTAAGAAAACCTTTGTAAATATGAAAGAAGAGACCTTTGAGGAAAGAGATGCACTTATGAAAAAACTCAAAGACCTTAAAGTAGATTTGGATACATTGAATGAGCGGTTTGCATATGGAAAATTTGATGATGAAGCACTATATAACAGGCTCCGTAAAAAAAAGCAGGGAGAAATTGACCGAATAAGAGAACTGATGCAGGATTCAGATAATGAAATATCTAACCTCGATTTTTATATACAACGCTCCATTGAAATATCCCAGAACATCCACAATTACTGGCTGTTAGGCGATCTTGAAGAAAAAAGAAAAATACAGAAATTAGTGTTTCCAGAGGGATTAGTCATAGATACTACAAATAGAACATATCTAACCTCCAAAGTCAATTCCTTATTCCTCGCAAAGTCGCAATTTAAAAGGGTTGCAGGGGGTGAAAATAAAAAACTCCCCACCAAAAATGGTGAGGAGTCCTGCTTAGTAGCGGGGACAGGACTTGAACCTGTGACCTTTGGGTTATGAGCCCAACGAGCTACCAACTGCTCCACCCCGCAATATGTCTTTTGGGCCATTGAACTGCCTTCGTCCGCCGTAGCCTTGGCGAAGGTGGCTCCACCCCGCAATATATTTTCAGTACTTTTTGTTCTTCTTGCATTGATCCGCCCGGGCGAATCCGTAACGCAATAGCGTTTTGCGGTTGCAAATATAACAGTTGTTTTGGGAATCTCAAAATTACAGCCGCCTTTAAACTTAAGGCGACTGCAATATTTTTTTCTCAGGGATCACCTGATCACTTTCACATTCACTGCCGCAAGGCCTTTTGGCCCTTTTTCGGTTTCAAAACTGACCTGGTTGCCTTCGGCAATCTCTTCCAGCGCATTGTTCACGTGTACGAAAATGCTCTCCTTCGTGTCCGCGTCACGTATGAATCCATATCCCTTTGAATCATAGAAATTTGTTATGGTTCCTGTTCGTGTCTTGTCTTGTGCGGTTCCGTCACTTTTCGGGATACTGACCTCAATGTCTTCTGCATTCAACTCTTCCTTGTCTGCAGGATCCTGCGGTGTATCCGTAATGTTGCCGAATTCATCCACATATGCAATCATGTCATCTAATCCGCTCTTTCCGTCTTCTTCCCGCTTGGCCATCTTCTTCGCCAGCTTGTCCTTACGTTTTTTCTCTTTTTTCTTTCTTACGTCTTTCTTATTGAATGTTTCTCGTGATCTACCCATTTATTGTTTTTTAGTTTCTATTTTTTTCTGTGTCTGTATGTATAAAGTTAAAAAAAAACCAATCATATCGTCTTTACATTCACTGCGAAAAGACCCTTGGCTCCTTCTTTGACTTCAAATTCAACTTCCTGGTCAGGCTGCATATCATCAGCTGAATCAATCAATCCTGTCCGGTGAACAAAAATGTCATTGCCGCTTGAGGTTTCAATAAAACCAAATCCTTTTACGGCATCATACCATTTTAATTTTCCATTTTCCATTTTACTACTGTTATTTGTTAATTACTTGTCGCCCTCCATGCCATATGATCCTGGAAATCAGAACCAAATTCAACAGTCAGGCTTTTACTTTTAAGTGATCGGATTAAAAAAAAAGAGCAGTGAAGAACCAATAGCGCTTTGGGATATCAGTCAATAATGCGCAAATTTTCGAACCAAATTACTGCTGCAAAGGTACATGAATTTATTGGAATATTTAGTTCCCCCCCGGATATTAATACTATACTTCCGGGTTTTGACATAAAAATTTCCATTATTTCATTAAGTTGCTGCCTTAATTAAGGTTTTACTAAGTACTTTGTTAATATTGTTCAACTATATTTACCCCCTGAAACTATAAAAACGCCTATAAAACACGCTGAAACTATGAAAACCAATTTTCTGAAATCTGCTCCTATCTTCCTCGCATTCCTGGTAATGGGATTCGGTGATGTCGCCGGACCACTCACCAGCCAGTTGCAAACAGACTTCATGCTCAGTAACTTCCAGGCAGGACTCGTCACATTCATGGCCTTTATCATGTTCGGACTCCTCTCCATTCCCATGGGACTGTACCAGGACCGGAAGGGTCGCAAGCATGTGTTGATGCTCGGACTGCTCGCTGCATTGCTGGGTATGCTGTTGCCCATGATGGGCAGGTATGAATCTTTCCCACTCATTTTGGGCGGACTCCTGTTCCTCGGTGTGGGGGCTACCATGCTGCAAGTAGCCGGGAACCCCATCATGCGGGATGTATCCCCGGAAGGCAAATACTCCAGGAATCTTTCCTTCGGACAATTTGTAAAAGCCATCGGATCATTGTCCGGATCATTGATCCCCATCCTGGCTGCCCGGTATTTCGGACTGGACTGGAAGGTCCTTTTCCCCATCTATGGTGGGGTGATTGCCATTGTGATCATCTACCTGATCCTTGTTAAAATTGAAGAAAAAGCAATGGACAAGGAACAACCGGCTACATTCAGATCCTGCTTCAGCCTGCTTAAAAATCCGTTCGTGCTACTGATGGTGCTGGGCATCTTCCTTTATGTAGGCTCCGAGGTATCCATGAGCGCCAAACTTCCCAACTACCTCTCCGAAAAATTCGACCTGGATATTAAAGAACGAGGACTGTTGGGAACAATGTTTTTCTTCATCTCCCTCACCACGGGACGTTTCCTCGGGGGCGTGATACTCAACTGGCTGGCACCTAAGAAATTTCTCATTATTACAGCTATCGTATCCCTGGTCGGAATCGCCGGAATGTATATTGCCCCCAGTGAAGTTATTGCAATCATTTTCATATTTGTCATTGGACTGGGATTTGCCAATGTCTTCCCACTGATCTTCTCCATCACCGTTGATACCATGCCCGAGCGAAGCAACGAGATCTCCGGACTCATGGTAACAGCCATTCTCGGTGGCGCTATCGTACCAATTTTGACCGGTGGCATGGCAGACCTGTTCGGACTGATGGCAGGGTTCCTTGTTCCGGCGGCTTGTCTTACTTATATTCTGATCATCGCACTCAAACCCGCAAAAGCATAAAATTATGGATATTTACAAAGATGAGCGCATTGTGCTGACACTCGACGCGGGTGGAACAAACTTTGTCTTCAGCGCCATTCAGAAAGGAAAAGCGATTACCGAACCAATACGAAAAGATGCCAATGCACATGACCTGGACCGATGTATCGCAACGATGAAAGAAGGATTCCGGGAGGTGCTGGAAAAGCTGAAACAAAAACCGGTGGCCATCAGCTTTGCTTTCCCTGGTCCTGCTGACTATCCCAACGGGATCATCGGCGATCTCAACAATCTTCCGGCATTCCGTGGAGGCGTACCCCTGAAATCCATCCTGGAAAACGCATTCAGCCTGCCCGTATACATCAACAACGATGGCGACCTGTATGCCTATGGTGAAGCACTCGGCGGAATACTTCCGGAAATCAACCAACAACTTGAGGCTGCCGGCAGTCCCAAAAGATACCATAACCTGGTGGGGCTGACCCTCGGAACCGGATTTGGCGGTGGGCTGGTCAGGAACGGTGAACTGTTTATCGGCGATAACTCCACGGCGGCAGAGGTCTGGTTATTCAGCAACCGGTACAATACCCAGGTCAACGCCGAAGATGTGGTCAGCACAAGGGCGGTACAACGTGTATATGCGGACCTGGCTGGTATCCATTACCCGAATGACCTGATGCCCAAAGATATTTTTGACATTGCCACCAACCAGCAGACCGGAAACAGGGATGCTGCCATTGCGGCCTACCATGAAACCGGACGGGCCCTGGGCGATACCATCGCCAACCTGCTGACTTTTGTCGACGGGATCGTGGTCATAGGTGGAGGGATCACCGGGGCCAAAGAACTCTATATGCCTGCAGTGATGGAGGAACTGGCCAGCAATTATTTTCCCTCCAACACATCGGAACTTCCCAGGCTGGTGCAGCGTGTCTTTAACCTTGACCTTGAAAAAGACAGTGAGGCATTCTACAAGGATTACTCGAAGGAACTGCCCATACCGGACACGGACCAAACCATTGCCTACGATCCGATTCCCCGACTGGCAGTTGCCACCAGCCGCATCGGCGCAAGCGATGCCATCGCACTGGGCGCTTATGCGTTTGCGCTGTCAGCGCTGTAATACGATATTTTCAAGAAAACAAAGCGGCAAAACGGTCATAAGGAAGACCAATATTTGCAGAACCATATCACTATTTACCAGGTAGTTGTGCTACCTGGTGCTGTGATCTTTTACTTTACATGAGGAATGAATTCAGGCCTTTGCGCAAGCCTGGCTGTTCTGACACAATAGCGATATCATGGCTGATTAATGCTTATTCGATAATCCCGCGTTCCCTGTATTTATCGATGTAAAACTGGTCAAGCTCCTCAGAATCCTTGTATTTTTCGCGGAGCTCATCCAGTCGCTTGTGAAGCGTTGCACGGACCTCGGTATAGGCCGGATCATCATAGACATTGTTCAGCTCCAGCGGATCATTTTTACGGTCATACAACTCCCATTCGTCCACATCATAGTAAAAATGCGCCAGCTTATACTCCATGGTGACGATCCCGTAATGGCGCTTGACCATGTGTATTGCCGGGTATTCGTAGTAGTGATAATACACTGCGTCACGGTCCCAGGCATCCATGTTGCCCTCAAGGATCGGCACCAGGCTCTCGCCCTGCATATCATCAGGTGCCTCGATCCCGGCTGCATCCAAAAAAGTTTGGGCAAAATCAAGGTTCTGCACCATCTCCTCGCATACCACCCCTGGCTCTGTAACACCGGGCCAGCGGATCAACAACGGTGTCTTGAAAGATTCATCATAAATGAACCGCTTGTCAAACCATCCATGCTCCCCCAGGTAAAATCCCTGGTCGGAAGTATATACCACGATAGTGTTTTCAGCAAGACCGGCTTCATCCAGGTAATCGAGCACCTGCCCTACCCCTTCATCAACAGATGCGATGGACCCGAGGTAATCCTGCATGTACCTCTGGAATCGCCAGCGCATCAGGTCTTCCCGTGACATGTCATCGTATCTTTCAATGAATTCCTCGTTGATGGGGTCATATACTTCATTCCATGCTTCCAGCTGCTCCGGTGTCATCCTGTCCGTAATATTACTGGTGTATGCCCGCTTATCCCAGTTCGAAGTTTCCGGTATCCCTAACTGATCCATCACCCCGGGTTTGATCTTCGAATCACCAGCCCAGTTCATATGATCCAGCAAGTTCATCTCTGCCTCTTTGGCTGCAGTACCGCGCCCTTCGTAATCGTCAAACAATGTCGGGGGCTCAGGGAAGGTCTTCTGTGTATACTCCCTGAAATGTCTTTCAGCGGGATTCCACTCCCTGTGGGGGGCCTTGTGCAGGTAGGCAAGGAAAAACGGTTTCTCCTCATCACGCTCATTTTTGAGCCAGTCGAGCGTCATCTCCGTGATGATATCTGTCACATATCCCTCCAACCGGATCTGTCCATCATACTTTGTGATGAAATCCGGGTTGTAATAATGTCCCTGCCCGGGCAGGATCTTGAACTGGTCAAAACCTTTCGGATTGTTCCCAAAATGCAGTTTACCGAACATGGCTGTCTGGTATCCGTTCTCATGCAGAATCTGGGGAAAGGTAATGTTCGTGGTGTCGAACGGAAACCGGTTGTCTATCTTGCCATTGATATGACTGTGCTTACCTGTAAGGATAACGGCACGGGAAGGAGCACAGATTGAATTGGTAACACATGCGTTGTTGAAGAGTATTCCCTCGTTGGCGATCCGGTCAATGTTCGGGGTCTCCATCAGGTGATCACTGTAGGCGCTAATGGCCTGGTAAGCGTGATCGTCGGACATGATGAATAAAATGTTCGGGGGTTGCAGTTCGCTGCCTCCACTACAGGAAACCAGGAGTGCGATTGCTGAGATCAGGAAAAAGTTTTGCAAGCGTTTCACGGCATTGGATTTTGGTTAAACATCAATTGCGCATTTAAATATAAGAATAATTGAACGCCCTCTGAAAAAATAAGGGTATTAATAGATGCTTGTCACAGATCATCCAACAATTTTCAGCAAAGCAAGCAACCGAATGATGGCATATCAACACCACAGATCATTCCTGCTACTTTATCAAGAGATGAAACTACCAGGCTAAAAAAATGATACCAGCCATGCCTCATCCATGCATCAATATATATATTTATATAGTTATTTATATATTTCTTTAAATATATATTTCTTTGTTCAGGATCAAATCACTATTTTTATGCTGAATATAAACCATATCCCGTTATGCCAAGAGTATTTAAGCCAGTAGACATCTCACAGGAGGAAAAAGAGGTCAGAAAAGACTATTTTGACCGCCATACGCCCGTCATTATTTGCGACGACACTGCCAGGGAAGGAGAAAAACTCAGAGTCAAGGTAAAACTGGGCACCGAATATCCGCATCCCGATGATCCGGAACACTATATCAGCTATGTCCAACTATGGAACCGTGAAACATTCCTTGCAGAAGCGCATTTCACCCCCGGGGTACTGGGCAATCAACCTGGTTTCGTGGAGGTGGATTTTTACATTGTACCCGGACCGGTCAGTATGAATCTCAGCGCCATGTCAGTATGCACCAACCACGGACTGTGGCAGAGCGATTCCAGGGAGGTGAAAGTCATCAAATAATTCTAAAACACAGTATTGAAACCCACACCCATCTCTTCCAGCATTACCTCTTCTTCGTAACCGGAAGTCCCGATGAAAGAGAGGAAGGCAATCTTCCATTCCCCGTCTACTTTCTCCATGAAACGGACCTGTCGGCTTTCAATCTCAATCACATCGTCCGGCATGGTATAGGTCCACTTTTCGTTACAGATAACGTACGCCGCCAGTTCATATACTTTGATCCTGTAGTTATTTTTCTCAACTGTAACATGGGTATTTTCGGGTGTGTTCGGATTACTCTCTATCAATTCATCCCGGAAAAACGCCTCGACCTCCTCCCATCCTTCCAGGAAAACATGGTCATCTGCCCCGGTGGTCAGACGAAAATTTAAACTGTCATGTACATAGTAGCTGATCACTTCTTCAAAATCAAAATCCATGTAGGCCTGTGTCTCCGCGTTGATCACATCAATGATGGCCTTCTTCTCAGCTTCCACATCCCCCTGCTGCTGGCAGGAAATCATAAAAAAAATTGAAAACAGGGTAACCGTAAATATAAAATTCTTCATAGCAGTAGCATTAAGTTAGGTATTAAGCATCCGAATGTCCAGGCAATGCCTCTCACCTGCAAGGTAGCAAATCGAGAAGAGAATGTCAATTGAAGGTTTCTGAAATAAAACTCCGTATTAGTAGACCGGCTGTAACCACTCTTCCTTGCCGGCGTACTTACTTTCTGATGCCCAGCGTATTCCCCGCTTCATGAGCTCCAGTGCTTCATATACATCAAAATCTGCAGCGACATGACCGAGCGAATTGTAGAATACCCGGCCCTTGCCATAGTTTTTTTTCCACACCACCGGCATTACCACCCCATCAATCCATGCGGCATGCTCCCCGCTAAAAGTAGTGGTAACAAGCACATTCACATTTGGATCCACATGCATGTAATACTGTTCCGAATGCATGTCAAAATCATTCAGCCCGCGTGTAACATAATCTTCCCGGTCAATGACATTTACGGTATAATCGATCACCCCCCCGGGATGTGCTACCCATTGTCCGCCGACCATGAACTGGTACTTGGTGTTGTTCCTGAACGCATCTCCGAGTCCCCCGTGCCATCCTGCAATGCCTACCCCGGAGGAAACTGCATCCAGCAATCCCTTCTCCTGCTCCTTCTGAATCTTTCCCATGGTCCAGATTTGCACTATGAGATCAAGCGACGACATGAGTTCCTCGTCAGTGTAGACGCCCAGTGAATCGGAGACGATCACCTCAGCACCCTCAGACTCCATCCACGGCACAAAAATGTCCCTGCACTTTTCAGGCTCGTGTCCCTTCCATCCGCCCCATACGAACAGCACTTTTTTTCCCTTCAGCGAGGGCGCTTTCTCAGGATTTTTTGCCTCAATACCTGGTTGGATCGTTGCCAGTACCAAGACAACTATAATAGATATGGATTTGAATATGCGCATTTTCATAGGTATTTGCTTTAGATGAAATGTCCAGTTCTGAATATGACAAATAATTTAAACCAATAACAGATTTTAAATATAGTAAATCATCGGAACATTTTTTAATTACCTTTAAATCGAAATCGCGGATATTACTCAATGATAAAGCAACTTTACCTATTTGTACTACTTGTTATACACGTTGCAGTATCTGCCGTTCCTTCTCCTATCGCGCAGAGAGGCGTCCTCGACCTCAGCTCGCAACAGGTTGAAAAACAGAATATAGTACTCGAAGGTGAATGGGAGTTTTACTGGAAACAATTTATTGAACCAGGGAAGTTTGATTCCGTCATGCCCGACCATTATGGAAAAGTGCCGTCTTACTGGACCAGCTATGATGAAGCAGTACCAGGGATCACCGGTACGGGATTTGCTACCTATCGCCTGAAGGTTATTCTGCCACGGGATTTCCACGATTCGCTGGCACTCAAAATACCTGTGTTCGATACATCCTATGAACTGTTTCTTGATGGTAAAAAGATTGCCCAAAATGGAAAAACAGGAACTTCTGAAGCAACATCGCATCCTTCTTATTATCCGCTGATACATAGCTTCAAGTATACAAAAGACACCATGGACTTGGTCCTCCATGTATCCAATTTCTCTCACCGCCGGGGTGGTTTCTGGATGAATATGAGCCTGGGGGAGTCCAACTTTGTGCAGAAAAAACATGAGCAAAAAAAGATCATCAACTACGCACTCCTGGGTATCCTATTCGGAACATTCGTGCTGTTTCTCGTCTTCTTCTTGTTTGAACGCAGCAGGTGGTCCTTTCTCTATTTTTCACTTGCATCACTTGGAATGTTTCTCCGTTTGGGAAATACCGGTTTCTACCCCGGTAATATCATGATCGACCAACCCTGGATATGGACCATACGCATGGAATACCTGGGATCATTTATCGCTCTCGTCTTTGGTGCATTTTACCTCGACAGGTTTTTCAGGTCCCGCATCATGCACAAAATAGTGGTGGGCAATGCCCTGTTTTTTGCTGTATGTTGTATCATCGTCCTTTTTACACAACCCACAACATTCAGTTTTATTGTATATTTCATATTCACCTTCGGAATTTTATTCCTGGGCTATTACATTCTACGAAGTTTTTCAGGGATGATCCGCCTGAAACACCCGGCGACTGCATTTTTCTTTTCAATGCTGATCATTCTGGGAGCTGCGGTAAATGATACCCTGGTCTCCATGTCGATAAGCCCTTTTAATTCTGAATACTTGCTGTCACTGAGCTTCCTGCTGTTTATCCTGGTGCAGATCTCAATCCTCATTGACCAATGGATTAAAACATATAAGGAAAAGATCTCCATACACGAAAAGCTGGAAAACGTAAATAAAAACCTTGAAAAAATCATTTCCAAAAGAACCCATGAACTCAACCAATCCAACAAAGAACTGAAACAGACACTGGAAATGAAGGAAAAAGTATTCTCAATTATTGCCCACGACCTGAGAAGCCCGGTGGCAAGCCTGGTGCAATATTCCGAATTGATGCTGGAGAAATTCAGAGACACTGATAACACTAAGATCATCACAGAATTACAACGGCTTTCTTCCTCATCGCTTGACCTGATCGAGAATTTGCTTCACTGGGGAAGACAACAACGCATGAACATCCAGTACCAACCAGAAACGGTAAGAATTATTGAGGTTATTGATGATATCCACATGCTGATGAAATATGCACTTGATGAAAAAAAGATCACACTCGATGTTGAAATTCCTCCGGAATTAAAAGCATGGTGCGATCGAACATTGCTGCATATCTGCCTCCGGAATGTACTGTCCAATGCCATCAAATTCACACCCCTTCATGGCAATATTAACGTGAGTTTCTCAACTGAAAATGAAAAGGTTACGATCACTATCCAGGATTCGGGAATCGGAATCGATAAAGAACGGCTCGAAAGGATCCTGCATGATAATGTGGATAGTACCCTGGGAACATCGGGGGAAAAAGGTACCGGACTGGGACTGGTTGTGGTCAGGGATATGACAAAGATCAACAAAGGAACCTTCTCTATGGAAAGCAAACCGGGCAGGGGAACTTCAGCGAAATTCACCCTGCCCGGAAAACCATGAAATTAAAACTGCATTTCAGTTGCTGCTCAAAGCGCGATACGTCTGTATAGTGATTACTAACAAAACTGCCACGAAAGTAATTTTTCCAAGGAGACAGAAGACACCACAGTAAAACGCATCTCCCGCTCCAAACAGACATGCAACCGCTCCTATTATGGTCATCAATAATATGAATCCAAACAGCGCCGCTGCTCCATATAATACCGTCTTGATCACCTGCCTGTTCATTTTCTTTTTATTTGCAATTTACGACGCTCATTAAGCTTAATCAAAGAATATAATGTGATTTGTGTCACTTTTTGTTGTGAGATTCATCACTTATTGCTAATTTGGAGTCTGCAATAGATGCAAGGTCTTTTGCAGCATTCAGCAATGCACAATCCTGAAATGGGGATACCCTCCCTTGTTCATTGTGACAGCACCCTTGATTGACAGGTAGATTAACAAAAACATAGCGTATGACAGAAGCACTGGTATGTAGCAATTGCACGGTTGGTTCTTGTGCGATATATACCCTTTCCCACGAAGAGCTGAAGAATATGGAAACGGATACCTACCAGACCCGTTTCAGGAAAGGTGAAATCCTGCGGAAGCAGGACACCCCGTTGGATTCACTGATTTATCTGCGACACGGATATGTAAAGGAATTCGTGCGACACCAGAATGTTGCCGACCAGGTGATACAGCTGATCAAACCACGGTCCTATATCGGTCTTCAAATGCTATGCACCAACACTTCCAGTGTCTTTTCCTACCAGGCAATCACAGATGTTGAGGTCTGTTTCATTGAAAAAGAGACATTCAGCAGGCTGATCCGGGGCAACGGTAATTTTGCGCGGGAAATCCTTGTTTCGCTGAGCCATGAGTCCATGAGTAACCACAAGCGGTTCCTGAGCCTCAACCAGACCCAGACTTTTGGTAAAGTGGCAGGACTGCTGGTCTACCTGTCCGAGGAGGTCTATGAAAGTCCCGAGTTTGACTTACATCTCAAAAGGGCTGAGCTGGCACAGATGGTGGCTTCCACACGGGAAAGTGTGACACGTGCACTGAAATGGTTCCATAATGAAGGGATCATCACCCTGGAAAAGAACCGACTGGTGATCGATCAAAAAGAGCGCCTGTCGGAGATCGCAAAACGCGGCTGAGTTACATTATATCCAGGAGATCAAGTGCCGCTTTGATGCCAAAAATGCTGCACACCAAATGTTGTCAATCTAACATTCTATCCATCCATCTGTTAAATATTATATCTTTGCACTAAATCTTTAAAATAGCATATGAGAATACAAAAAACACACCCGGAAGAAGCGTACAATTTCAATATCATAATCGGTGACCAGCATAGTGATTTCTCGGAATATGCCGGGCCTAAATCTGAATATATAAAGAACAGGGTCGCAAATGACAAAGGACTGACCCTCCTCACCGACGGGGATACAATTACAATGTTCCAGGTACTTAAAAAAGAGGAAAAAACGGAGCATGAACTGATTGAAAATGCACGTGTAGCTGCACATGCCATCCACAAAACCCTCAGGGACCTGGATGCCACATCTGTCCTCCTGGTCAACAACGGGGTAAGCAGCAAACAGTTGCTTGCCTACCTGGAAGGGTTATGGCTGACCAACTACAGCTTTGAAAAATATTTCACAAAGCACGATGTACCCCCATTTACACTCGAAACAACTGCCGTAAGGTGTGACAAGATAACCGAAACAGACCTGGATCACCTCATTATTGCCCTGGAGGGTACGTTTTTCACCAGGGACCTCGTGAATGAACCACTCTCCTACCTTACC
>CAYOSB010000006.1:33402-43331 GCA_964406495.1 uncultured Bacteroidaceae bacterium
AGGAGATGCAGGAAAAAAGCAAAGAAGCAGGCTATACCATCGAAGTATTCAATAAGAAAAAAATAGAATCTCTGCGCATGGGAGGGCTGCTGGCTGTAAATAAAGGAAGTATCGATCCCCCGACCTTCTCCATCCTGGAATGGAAACCCGAAAATGCAATCAATGAAAAGCCGTTTGTGCTGGTCGGAAAAGGTATTGTTTATGATACAGGCGGACTAAGCCTGAAGCCCACTGCCGACTCCATGGATTACATGAAATGTGACATGGGAGGGGCTGCCGCAGTTGCAGGTGCCCTGTATACCATTTCGAAGGCGAAACTTCCGGTGCATGTTATCGGACTGGTCCCGGCGACGGATAACCGCCCGGATGGAAACGCGTATGTGCCCGGTGATGTAGTAGAGATGTACGACGGTTCTACTGTTGAAGTGCTCAACACCGACGCTGAAGGAAGAATGATCCTGGCCGACGCACTCAGCTATGCAAAACAATACGATCCCGAGCTCGTGATTGAGCTTTCAACACTCACCGGATCGGCCCATGCAGCTGTTGGCAAATATGCCATCGTGGGCATGGGAAATGCAAATTCCGCTACCATGAATGAGTTGAAGACATCAGGCTTCAATACGTTTGAACGCATCGCAGAATTTCCTTTCTGGGATGATTTCTCTGAATTGCTGAAATCAGATATCGCCGACCAGAAAAATATCGGGGGAAAATACGCCGGAGCAATTACGGCAGGAAAATTTCTGGAAAAATTTACCGACTACCCATATATCCACCTGGATATTGCAGGACCTTCATTCAACAAATCACAGGATAACTACCGTGGAAAAGGAGGTAGCGGGGTTGGCACGCGGTTGCTATTCGATTTTTTCAGGAACAGAACTTCATAAATAGCATCATGAGCAACAAAATTACAATAGGAATCTCACACGGGGACATCAATGGTATCAGTTACGAAGTGATTCTGAAATCCCTGGAAGACAGCAGACTGCTGGAACTATGCACCCCGATCATCTTTGGATCTCCCAAGGTAGCAGCTTATCATAAAAAAGCCCTCAACCTGGAAGATATCAATCTGAACAATATCCGTTTTGCCGGGGAAGCCAATCAACAACGCATCAATATCATCAATTGTATTGACGATAATATCCGCGTGGAATTGGGCAAATCTACCCAACAGGCAGGAGAATCATCCTATGTCGCCCTGAAGTCTGCAGTGTCGGACCTGCGGGAGGAGACAATCGATGCACTCGTCACCGGTCCGATCAACAAGCAGAATATTCAGAGCGAAAATTTCAGGTACAGCGGACATACAGAATACCTGATGGATGTGTTCGGTGTGGAAGATGTGCTGATGCTTATGGTCAGTGAATACATGAAAGTAGGGGTGGTGGCAGGGCACGTACCTGTGTCGCAGCTGGCATCATTCATCACAAAGGAAAAGGTGCTCTCCAAGATCAGGATCCTCAACCAGTCCCTCCAGAAGGATTTCAGTATTGGTAAACCAAGGATCGCCGTAATTGGCCTCAATCCGCATGCCGGTGACGAGGGACTGCTGGGGAATGAAGAACAGGAAGTAATCCTCCCTGCTATGGAAGAAGCAAAAAAACACAATACCCTGGTATTCGGACCCTTTCCAGCAGATGGCTTTTTCGGATCGGGTGCATATTCAAAATACGACGGGATCCTGGCCATGTACCACGACCAGGGGCTGATTCCTTTTAAGACCATCTCAAGGGATGAGGGTGTGAACTACACAGCCGGCCTCCCGGTGGTGCGTACCAGTCCTGCACATGGGACTGCATATGAACTGGCAGGAAAAGGAGAGGCTGCTTTTGCATCGTTCCGTAATGCGATCTACCTGGCCATCGATATCATCAGGAACCGTCAAATGTATGACGAGATAAATGCAAACCCGCTACGCTCCAGTTACCAGTCAGGTTCAGACAAGGATGACGATTTAAAGGACCTTACCGAACAGTAATACCGGTACCTGTTATGGAACCATTCGTCTTTCGCAGGTGGAGTAACAAGAAGTATGCGGTACTGGCCACTTTCCATAAAGTCATCCGCATTGCCACGCTGAGCCTTGCATACAGCCTGGTGCAGCTTCAGCCACTGATCGCACAGAACGATACTGTTGCACCTTCAATCCACTTCGAGCTTGAAGAGGTGGAAAAGGTCACACAACAGGAAGCCGATCTCTATTCCCCGTTGCTGCGACAGCTGTTACTGATCAGCAAGGAACAGCTTGAGAGCTCCGCACCGCGATCATTGCCCGATCTGCTGGACCACTATCCTGGTGTGGATATCCGTACCCGCGGAGTGCACGGTGTACAATCTGATCTCAGCATCCAGGGAGGCTCGTTCGACCAATCGCTCGTGCTGCTGAATGGAATCGACATGACCAATCCCCAGACAGGGCATTTCAGCCTTGATCTGCCAGTAGACCTGCTCATGGCACATCGGCTGGAAATTCTTAAGGGACCAGCATCAAAGAAATACGGACTTTCGGCATATACAGGGGCAGTAAACGTGATTACAGCGCCCGGGGACTCACTCGACTTCCGTGCCCATGCAGCCTACGGACAATACAATACATATCAGACAGGGGTTGCGATCCATGCGCCTGCCGGGATCACCCGCACCATGTTGGCAGCATCTGTCTCCGGAAGCGATGGGTATACCCTGAATACTGATTATAACATGTCCAACGTCTACCTGCATTCCACGATGAATACAAATCGTCTCACGACCGACCTGATCCTGGGGTGGAATGAGAAAAATTTTGGTGCAAATGCGTTCTACACACCCAGGTTCCCGGAACAATACGAAGAGACCAGCGCCATGGTGGGAGCAGTTAAAGTTGAAGGTGGCACACCCTCATTCAAGGTATCCGCCCAGGCACACTGGAACAGGCACTATGATCATTTCCTGCTGTTCAGGAACAATCCCGCTGCCTACGAAAATCATCACCGTACAGACGTTTCAGGAATTGCCCTGGGCAGCAAATACAGTAGCATGCTGGGACTTACCTCGCTCAGACTGCAGTACCGGCAGGAACGGATCCTGAGCAGCTCCCTGGGAGATCCACTGGGTATACCTGTACCGGTAAAAAGTACACCAGGGAAAGCATACGAACGATCGAAATCACGGGATCACCTGTATATTTCTGCCGATCACCTGCTGCAATTCAACAAATTGTACATCAGTACAGGCATGCTGATTTACGCGGGTATGCAAAATCTTTCGCCACCCGGACTCTATCCCGGGCTGGATATCTCTTACCAGGTCAATGACCGCTTTTCATTCTTTGCCACGGCCAACCGGTCTATGCGCCTGCCTACATTCACAGACCTGTATTATGAAGGTCCGCAAAACAAAGGCAATCCCGATCTGCGCCCTGAGAAGGCGGTATCCCTTGAATCCGGCGCCCGCCTGTCTGGCAAGAATTACAGCGCAGATGCAGCGGTATATTTTCGCAAGGGGAATGAAACCATCGACTGGATCTGGACGGACAGCATCTGGCAGACACGTAACCTTACCAAATTGAATGCCTATGGTGGTGAAGTAAATTTCCGGTACGCTCCCGGTAAGACAGTCGCCGGCCTGCAGTGGATTGAACACTTCAGGATCTCTTACAGTTATACTGATCTGAACAAGGCGTCAGATGCGTATATCTCGAACTATGCCCTTGACAACCTCAGGCACAAGTCATTACTGGACCTCAGGATCCGGCTTCCCCTGGATATGTATCTTGAAACAAAGGTATGCTGGCAGGACAGGAATGGATCCTACCTCCATTATGAAACCCCCGGGGCTACACCCTATGAAGCATCATATGATCCCTTCTGGCTGACAGATGTCACATTCGGCATTGAAATGTGGAATACAAATGTGTATATCAGTGCAACGAATATTTTTGACACCTCCTACAGGGATATCGGGAGCGTCGTGATGCCAGGAAGGTGGATCATGGCCGGTATGCGTTTTCAGTGAAACCCACCCAACCCGGAAAAAGCCACTAACGGGCTGAAAAATAATGGATACTGAAAATTTTTCTGGAGCAGAAGTAACAGCAGTTCAGCAAATGTAACACCAGGTCTTCATCGGACCAAGCCTTCGCAATACATTACCCGATCAGCGCTTCGTAATCTGATGCAGAGAGCAGACCATCAGCCTGGGCAGCATCGTCCATTTTAATCTTCACCATCCAGCCGTCACCGTAAGGATCGCTGTTGACAATGTCGGGCGTGTCTTCCAGCTTTTCATTCACTTCGGTCACTTCCCCACCCACTGGCATGAACAGGTCGGAGACTGTTTTGACAGCTTCAATGGTACCAAAAGTTTCTCCCTGCGAAAGGGTCTCTCCTTCGGTTTCAATTTCAACAAATACCACATCTCCCAATTCGCCCTGGGCGAAATCAGTGACGCCTACAGTTACCGTATCACCCTCGATACGAACCCATTCATGGTCTTTTGTGTACTTCAGTTCAGATGGAACGTTCATAGTCGTGTTCTGTTTTTTTAATGAAAGTAAATGTAAGGGTTTTTTCTTTACCGGGAAAGCGCGAACGAAGGAAAAACTGCGACAGGTCTTTAGTGTGCTATAAACAAATTCTCAATATGTAAATATCCTGAAGAATCCAGGCCTGCAAGCTTCTGACTATAGGAATTAGATATATCCATACCTGCCTGACCCTGCAACATGAACCAACTGAGAGACCTCAATCCGCCATCTACAAAGTAAACGTCAGACTGAAGCCCACATTATAGTTCGCATTGTCATAACTGTTCGAAATATAGGGCCTGTTGATCCGCTGGTCATAAAAGGCGCGCAGGGTAAATTTATCACTGAGCATGTAATCAGCTGTAGCTTTCACACTGAGGATCTCCTGGCCTGCGGTGATCTCGCTTCCAGAGATATCCTCGAGCTTCCGGATGACGGTCTGATTGTTCCTGTATGAGAAATCCACGCGTACATTCAGGTCACTGTTGATCTCGTTGTTGTTGATGATCAGTTGTACCGAGTTGAACCGATATCCGGCCCCGAAAACGTATTCATTGCTCCTGACTTCGTTCACCTGGGTATTGGCCATGTTCAGTCCGACCGTCCTCGATTTCTTCACTTCAAACCGCGTGGTCAGACTGTTTTTCCAGTCCATGGAAAGATTGAATAGCGGGCTGAACTGCTCGCTGATGGTTACCGTATTGATGTTCCTTTCCACCATAAAATTCCCTTGCAGGTCATATGCCACCGGTACACCATCAATGTCCTCGACATAATAGGGATTGGATATGAACGAACCCACACTGTATGTAGAACGGTATGCATGGTTCATGGTAATGGAGTTGACATATTGCTGCAGGAACTCAATCTGTCCCAACCCGTCATAGGTCACTTTCCAGTTCGGCATCACATTCAGGATACTTTGCATGGCCTTCAGGCGTATATTTTCTGTGGTCTGGTATCCGTAAGCAGCCAGGAAAGCAGGGATCAGCACATCCTGGGAGGTAGGTCCGAAACCTTCGTAGTATCCTGCAGAGTCGGGCAGGAAGATCCCGGTTTTATTGTAATAATCATTTGCAAGCCTGTTCGAGATCTCCCTCCTGGCATCAAATTTCAGGTAATTAAAAGTCTCAGATAATGAATCAGCCTTTTCCGTGATGGGTTCAAAGGCGGTCCCCCAGGAGAAGTAAGACATACTGAAATTCCCGGAATTTACACGTCCCCTTTCCTCAGGCGGCGGCAGGTTCCCGGAACCATCAGAGGTAAAGAATTCCGTTTCATTCTCCGATTTTGTCAGGTTACCTGTTAAATCTATGCGCAGACCCCTAAGCGGTTCCACGTTGGCCCGGAAATTCAGTCTTTCCGAGTAATTCTGGTTGAACGGATCGTTCAATGCTTCGTCGTATGTGAGCCACCCGTTATAAAAGGCCTCTTCTGCAAACCCATCCCGGTACCATCCTGAAATATATTCCCACCCCGGCACCAAACGGTCGCTTACCCGCTGCATACCGAGTACACTTGTTTCCGGCTGGTACCCGGGTAGCAGGGTCCCCCCGCTCCTCGAATAAGTGAGGTTCACCGTACGGACGGCCATGGTCATCCTGACAGTATTCTCCACGATGAAGGTCAGCGGATTCTGACCCCTTAAAACAGTACCGGTGACGACAATCCGCCCGTTCCGCACGGTCACCGGTACAGTGACCCTGATGCGCCTGTTGGAAAGGATCTCATACTCATTCTCCACCTCCTGCCCGTTCTCATCGAATACTGCAACTTCGATCCTCTCTGTCTTGAGATTGTGCGTAACAAACCTGCCGGAATTTTCCCTCATAAAGACCCCCGTCTGCTCAAAGGTCTTGGTTTTGGTGCGCTGCTCTTCCTCCTGCTGACTGCTTCGTCCGCCGCTGCGTCCCCGGCCCCGGCCCCGGTATTTGTCGTTGATGCTCTTCAGGTAATCTACCTTGTTATACAGATTCACAAAATTCATCTGCCCGTTGAATTGCAGGGTGTATGAATTCTTGATCGTGTTCCCCAGGTTGATCTCTCCCAGGACGGGGTCATCCGGAATGATCGGTCCTGCATCCCATCCATAGGTACCATTATAACGGGTATTCAGGGTGATCCAGTCGAGTAATGGTATCTTATTGATCGGCAGCGTGTAGCTCAGGTTAAACTGGTGGTAATAACTGGTGGTCCGACCAAAATCCATAATATTCTGCAAGACTGAATCCCGGTAGATTTCGAAATCATCCCGCTCCCTGTGGTACCTTCCTTCCGGCTCATCGATCCGTGCTATATTGGAAGCTGAAAAATCGAATTTCAAATTCCGTGTGAGATCAAATTTCATATTATAATCCCTGTTCCAGTAAAAATCCTTCATAAATGTAGGCTGAACGATGAAATCAGGGTTATTAATATTCCGGGTCTGCTTCTCCAAATACTTCCTGTCCATGTCGGTACGGAAGGACAACCGCGAAGGCAGGTAGTAAAAGTTAAAATCCTTGAACAGCCTGAGCCACTTATTATTGAACAGCTTGACTTTATTGAACGGTTGCACATTCTGTGGTCTGCTGTTGTAATTGTAGCTAAGGTTGGCACGAATCTTCGTGGTATTATAATAGTTCAGGTTCGGATTGGTGCTGCTCATCTCGTTCAGCGACACACTGGTGGACCAGTTGGAGATGGACCAGATCTTTGACTGTCCACTGCCCTGGGGATTCACCCGCAGGTTGGTCAGCGCAAATGACTTCCGCTCCACGATGTCCTGTGAATACCGCTTGATGGAATCACGTTCTGCTTCATTACGGGCATTTTCAATGGCCTCTTTCAAAGGTATATCCGGGTCGAGCGGGTTGTATTCCGGATTGACGATGGACTTGGAATACCCTACGTACAGTGGTATGGACACGCCTGCCTCCTCTTTGAATACCTTGCCCATCTCGAAATTTGATGATACATCGTACTGGATGACCTGTTCCCGTGAACGTTCGTTTACCTTCTGCTCGATACTTCCAAATCCCGGGGTACTGGTGGATCCAGCGAGGGTCACATTCCCAAAATCTGCAAGCCGGGCCGAGGCACGGCCATTCGCTGCCCATCCGCCCCCTTCGTCAAAATCAGTCAGGCGCAGCTCGTTGAGCCAGATCTCGCCTGATTTCGGAAGACCGTCATCGATATTCAGGTTGCTGCCCCGCTGGGGATTCCGGACACCGATCATGATCGTTCGGATGCTGCTCATGTTGGGATTTCCGGATACGGTTACCTTGTTACCCTTTTCATCAAACTCAAAGAATGCAGAGTTGATGGTCACATTGCTGTTGGGATCTCCCATGGCCCTGTTCCGCGCTTGCTTCACATCCGTAAACAGGGAGAGATCTATCTCAAAACGGTTCTCCTCCGGCCATACGATCGCGCGGTCCGCTTCACTGTCATTGTCGTAGCGCCCGTGCGGTGTCAGCACCAGTGGTACCTCATATTCGTAGTAGTTGCTCTGGTAATCGGATCCGATCCTGATGAATGCACTTAACTCCTTGTCCTGCAGGTCGCCATCGATCAGCCTTTCAGCGTGGGCTTCCATCTGTATTTTGCCATACTGACGCATATCCAGTTCCGTATTCTTATAAGCGGCCCGTGCATCGCCATCTCCAAGTTCCAGTACTTTCAGGACGATGGATTGTTCGTTGAGTTGCCGGAGCTGGGGTTCGGTGGGTGAGATCTGTCTTGTAAATCCAGGAGGAAGTGTATAGTTAACGGGCTGTTTGCCTGCATTTTCCTCGATACTAACAGCAGAGATCGACAGCGTACCTTCGGGTGGTTCAATGCCGGTCCAGTCCTCTCCTCCCGCGATGAACGGCAGGTTATAGCGACGCCACTCGCCGCGTACCAGTTCCAGCTTGGCAAATCGCAGGAACACCGTGTCCTGGAAACCGGTAAGGAACATCCGCATGAACCGGATGGTCTTGAAATCCGATATCCCTCCAACGGCCCGCTGATAGTCATAGATCGGTACCCTGAACTGGTACCAGGAGACATCCTGGGTCTCTCCGTTTTTATATTCTACCTGGTCGATCACCTCATCTACGATATAGTTTCGTCCCACTTCGAACTCCGACGGGCTCATATCGATCACGTACTCATAATATGCTTCGCTCTCACTGAGTGTATTGTCACGATTGATATCTTCTATATCAGGCAACGTTGTCCCGGAAGTGGCGTAAGACTCCTCGTTGTCGAGGTCACTGGGTGAGTTGCCTTCCGGGTTGTTGAAATTCTTATACCTGTCGAGTATACCTCGCTGCTCAGCATCATAATCACTTCCACGGTAATAATGGTAATCATCGGCGGAGGGATCATCGATGATCGCCTGGTATGCTTCTTCGGTGAGCTGGTTGCTGGCAAACAAATCCTCGATCTGCTCCAGAAAATCATCGTCCTGCGAACTGAAAAAGGAACGCTCATCCTCGTTGTCCAGCCCATCCAGCCCCACATCCTGGAACCGGCGGGTAGCCGGATCGCTGTTAAACGCATTCACCAGCGACTGGACTACGGGAATACGGCCCCATACCGTAGTGTCGACTTTTTCCACGTTGTTGGAAGCAGGAAGTCCGTTTTCAAAAAACTTCCGGGAATCCTTCAGGATGTCCTCGGAAACATTTCCCAGGTTGAATACCAGCTCTCCTCCGGGATCCCCTTCCATGCCTGCATAGGGATCCATGAGCCAGAATTCAATGAATTCCACATTGGCCGCTTCAAAATCGCTGGAATAGATCTCCCGCATCATTCCTCCCCACCGGCCCTGGGGATTCGTTAACCTTCCATTCGGATCGATACTCTGAAAATCATAGTTATACGGTCCACGTTCCCGCGGATAAAAGGCAACGTTCAGCACCGATATATTGGTAGGCGTACCATGCGGGTTCTCCTTCTCAGGAAAAATATCCTGTTCATAAAGCTCATACACATAAGGGTTTGACTGCAGGTCGGGGTTTTCCCGGATGTGCTGCGGGGTGGTCGATTTGTTCCTGAGGAACAGCGGGTCGATCTGGTACCAGGCGAACTTGGCCCTGCCATAACCGTATTCCCGGTTGTTGTTCAGTTCCGCCTCGGGAAAATAATCTCGCGGGGTACTGGCCAGGTGCCATGCAGAATAATGCTTCATGTCGATCGATGTCTCGCTGCCCTCGAAATCATCGATATAGGCATTCCCTTCCTTCTGAATGGCACGTGCATGGCCCGGGATCAGGTGGGCGAATTCACCCACAACTGTCAGCTGCGAGGGTGCCTTGGTCTCAATGAATGGCAACTTATCCACGAGTGTGGTAAGCAACGGCGCGGGCTTTGAGTAAGCAGTGTTCAGTCCCCAGATCGTATTGGAAATAGGCTCGTGTATACCAGAGAGCCCAGAGTATCAAAGGCA
>CAYOSB010000007.1:0-19115 GCA_964406495.1 uncultured Bacteroidaceae bacterium
ATAAGCCTGACAAACTCTATCTTGAAAACACCAATATTGCATATGCACTGGTGCCCGGTCACATCAATACAGGTACCCTGCGTGAAACATTTTTCCTCAACCAGGTATCGCAGTCCCACCAGGTAAGACTACCAAAAAAAGGCGATTTTCTTGTAAATGACAGATACACTTTTGAAGTCGGCGGAAAAAACAAGACTGCCAAACAGATCGCCGGCATTCCCGACGGTTATGTTGTTTCTGATATACTTGAGTATGGGCACGGTAAGAAATTACCCCTGTGGATCTTTGGTTTTCTATACTAGAAACCCAGCTCTGGCAACGATCGTCACTCAGTCATCCAGCTCCAATTCGAGCCTTTCCTGCACCTCATATGAAGAAAGTATTTCGAATGCATTATACACATCCGTCTCGGAAAGTAACTCTTTCACCTCATCGCCCACATTGCACAGCTGAAACCGGCTCCCCCTGGCATGCGATATCTCCGCAGCCAGCTTCAGGGTACTGAATCCGGAGGAATCTATAAAACGGATCCCGGAAAGGTTAAATATGATATGTCTGCCAGGTACACTTACCAGGTCGTTCAACTGTTCCTTAATTAGTTCTGAAAACAGAATATTGAATTTATTCACATTGAAGAGGGAAACAATGTATTTTTCCTCTTCCTTCGCGATCTTTAACATAATCCCTGCCCTTAATTGATGCCTTAAATAAACGGGTCCGTGAGCCCGCTGAAGCTTTTCTAAACTTAAACCTACGGCACAAAATTAATGATAGTTTTCACGCATTCTTCTCTAAAAGATGAAAATATGCACATATCTGCATATTTTTTCATTTTAAGGCCGTTACGATTCATCCTCTTTGATCTCCCTGACATCCAGGAACAACTCATCCAGCTGCTCTTTTGAGATGGTACTCGGGGTATCGATCATCACATCCCGACCTGCGTTGTTCTTTGGGAATGCAATGGTATCCCTGATGGAATCCAGTCCTGCGAAGAGCGCCACCCAGCGGTCAAATCCAAATGCAATTCCTCCATGGGGCGGGGCACCATACCGGAACGCTCCCATGAGGAAACCGAACTGTTTTGCAGCTTCCTCCCGTGTGAAACCCAGGTTGTCAAACATCCGTTGCTGAAGATCCTCATTATGGATCCTGATGGAACCACCACCAATTTCCACGCCGTTGATCACCAGGTCATAAGCCATGGCGCGTACTTTCCCGGGATCGGTTTTGAATAACTCGAGGTCCTCTTCATAGGGCCGTGTAAAAGGGTGGTGCATGGCATGGTAGCGGTTGGTTTCCTCATCCCACTCCAATAATGGAAAGTCAACCACCCACAAAGGCTTGAATACATTGGGTTCCATAAGTTCCAGCCTTCTTCCCATCTCCAGACGCAACTCGCTCAGGGCCCGCCGGGTCGATTCAGTTTCCCCCGCCAGGATCAACATCAGGTCACCCGGCTTTGCACCCATGGCATGCGCCCATTGCTGCAGGTCTTCGGGAGAATAGAACTTATCCACCGAGGATTTGAAGGATCCGGCTTCATTGTATTTCACATAAACCAGACCTTTTGCTCCGATCTGGGGTTTTTTCACAAAATCAGTCAGTGCATCCAGTTGCTTCCTGGAATATTCCGCACAACCTTCCGCACAGATTCCCCGAACATATTCAGCCTGGTCGAATACGTTGGTCAGTTCCTTAATATCTACAATCTCCATTCCAAACCGTGTATCGGGCTTGTCATTGCCGAATCGTCGCAGTGCTTCGGTGTAGGGAAGTTTGGGGTATTTTTCAGTGATTTCCACCCCTTTGATGGATTTAAAGAGGTGGTTGGAAAGACCTTCGAAGGCATCCAGGACGTCATCTCTTCCCACGAAGGACATTTCGCAGTCAATCTGTGTGAACTCCGGCTGGCGGTCGGCCCGCAGGTCCTCATCCCTGAAACACTTCACGATCTGGAAATAACGGTCGATACCCGCCACCATCAGCAATTGCTTAAAGGTCTGCGGTGACTGGGGCAATGCATAAAACTCTCCCGGGTTCATCCTGGAAGGGACCACGAAATCGCGCGCCCCCTCGGGTGTGGATTTGATCAGCACCGGGGTCTCCACTTCCAGGAAATTTTCACCACTGAGGTAATTCCTGATCTGAATGGCCATCTGGTGACGCAGTTGCAGATTCTTGCGCACCGCTTCACGCCTCAGGTCCAGGTACCGGTATTTCATCCGCAACTCATCCCCTCCGTCGGTGTTCGTCTCTATAGTAAAAGGAGGCGTAAGCGAAGCATTCAATACCCGGAAAGACTTGGCCAGGATCTCAATCTCACCTGTGGGAATATTCTTGTTCTTATTACTGCGCTCTGCAACGACACCTTCGGCCTGGATCACGAATTCACGTCCAAGTTTTCGGGCAGCCTTACATAATTCCGCATCTGTCTCCATGTTAAACACCAATTGCGTGATCCCGTACCGGTCGCGCAGGTCGATGAAGGTCATTCCTCCCAGGTCGCGCGACTTCTGTACCCATCCGCTGAGTTTGACATTTGCACCAATGTGCTTGATATTCAATTCTCCACAAGTGTGTGTTCTGTACATTTTAAAATTATTTTAGCCAAATGTGTGTTCCTGAAGTTTCATTACCACCAGTTCCGGATTCGATTCGCTTGCGAACTACTTTGCTTTCTGCACTATGAATTCTCACCGGGTGATCTTATGAATAATTCAGGTGATTTATTATTTTGCGAAAATATAAAGAATTATCGAGGTACTATGACATATCCCATCTTCTCTGACGAATATTTTATGAATGAGGCGCTCAAAGAGGCACAAAATGCTTTCGACCAGGACGAGGTCCCGGTAGGCGCCGTCGTGGTCTCCAACAACAGGATCATCGCCCGGGGCTGCAACATGACCGAGCAATTGGGGGATGTGACCGCCCATGCGGAGATGATCGCGCTTACCAGTGCTGCAAATTTCCTGGGATCCAAGTACCTCGATGAATGTACGCTATTCGTCACCCTGGAACCCTGCCTGATGTGCGCCTCCGCATATAAATGGGCGCAACTGGGACGACTGGTATTTGGCGCATCCGACGACAAGGCAGGATACCATATCGTTGAAGCCCCGGTGCTGCATCCCAAAACGGAGATCAAATTCGGGGTGCTGGAGGAAACGTGCAGTGAACTGCTGAAACAGTTTTTCAGGAGTAAGAGAAAACGAACAAAGAGCAGTTAATACCTGAATCGTAACGAAAGAAGTAGACCAGGATGACACAATAAGGGTGCAAAAAATGTTTCCCATGAAGATTCTCTCTTCAGAAAATTGATTTCATGACACCTGTTCCACCCGGAATCCGGCTTTCTGCAGGTCTTCCCAGAATTGGGGGTAAGACTTTGTGATCACCATTGGGTCTTTAATACGGATATGTCCCAGCAGAAGTGCCGCAGGAGCAAAAGCCATGGCCATCCGGTGATCGTGGTAGGTTTCGATGACAGGGTCGGAATCCGGTTCACAGCACTGTTTGTTCCAGGCAAGGAAGGAGCCTTTCCGGTCAGATTCCAGCACGTATCCAAGTTTTTTAAGTTCTTTCTGCAGTGCCAGGATGCGGTCCGTCTCCTTGATGCGAAGGGTCTGGGTTCCGGTAAACATGAACGGAATACCCGCCATGCACAACGCCACAGCCATGGATTGAACGATATCGGGGGAATTGGTAAAGTCGTAGCTGAAAATACCAGGGTGGATCCTTGCCAACCGTGTCAGGTCAAGCTGTCCCCGACGGAATTCACTCACCAGTCCCAGGCCGTGAAAAATGTTCACCAGTGCGCTGTCTCCCTGCAGGCTGTCATTTTTCAGGAAGGAGAGCCGGATCCTGGCGTGCTCTTCCAGCAGTGCCATGACATACCAATACGAAGCACCGCTCCAGTCAGATTCAACACGGTAGTCACCCACCGCATAATTCCCGGGAAGAACGGTGATCGTATCCGTGTCCCACCGGTATTTTGCGCCATTTTCAGCCATCAGCTCCAGGGTCATCTTCACATAGGTAGAGGAAACCAGGTCGCCCTCAATGCGGAGAACAAGCCCCTGCTGCATCGTCGGCGCAATCATCAGCAGCGCACTGATGAACTGACTGCTGATGCCGCCATCGATGCTGATCTCGCCACCTTTCATCCTGCTGCCATGGATCTCCAACGGAGGAAATCCTTCACTACCGGCATATATGATCTCCGCACCAAGCGTTCTCAATGCGTCAACCAGCGGACCGATGGGGCGCTTTTTCATCCTGTCAGAACCGGTCAGCATCACTTTTCCGGGCCGGCTGCTGAAATAGGCTGCCAGGAACCGCATGGAAGTACCTGCATGTCCTACGTCCTTCAGCTCATGATTAGATGAAAGTGCTTCCAGCATCACGCGTGTATCATCACTGTCGGATAGATTCTGCGGTAGCTCACTGCTTCCGGCAAGTGCGTTGATGATCAGCAGCCTGTTGGATATACTCTTGGAGGCAGGCAGGCGGACAGACGTCTTCAGGATAGTGGCAGGTCGTGATATCTGGTAAATCATGCCATAAAAATAATAAAATGCCATGAATTCACATGCACAATTGTACAACGAGCCTTAGACAGCAATCGGACATGAGGAACAGCCACCCCTGATTGTTGCCGGGAACAAATGTGACCGGAACACTGGTTCCAGGGTCAGCGCCTGAAGTACAGTTGTGGCTGGAGCATCATGTTCGCATGCAAGGCTTGCGAAGTCGCGAGATGCGCAGTTTACTCCGGTAAATAAGCAATATCGCGATGAGCGTAACGCAGCAATCGGACATGAGGAACAGCTACTGAATGTTGTAAAACCTGTTTAGCATGTGCTGATAAGATATTAAATTGCGGACACTAAAATGGACCCTTACAAATGTTAGATTTTACAGATACAAAAACAGCTTTTTCGATTAAATCCAACAGGGATATCAGGCGGGCATTTTTGATGTATAAACTGATCTCCTATCCCTGGCTGGTGAAGATAGCCAACCCAATGATCCGGTTCGCATCAGCCATCCGGTTTCCCATTAACTGGATTGTTAAACCCACCGTGTATGCGCAGTTTTGTGGTGGAGAAACGATCAATGAGTGTGCCCCGGTGATCACAAAACTGAAAGAGGGCGGTGTCTATTCTATCCTCGATTATTCCGTGGAAGGATCTGAAGAGGAGGAAATAATTGAACAGGCTTTGCAGGAGACCCTGCGGGTGATTGATTATGCCGCTTCCAACGAAAACATTCCATTTACGGTATTCAAACCCACTGCATTTGCCAAAAGCGATGCTCTGGAAGTGCTGAGCATCTCACATAGTCCGGATGCTGAAAGTGTGAAAGAGGGAGACAAATTCAGACAGCGTGTGCAGAAACTCTGTGAACGGGCACATGGGTATGGTATCCCGATTATGATTGATGCCGAAGATTCATGGTACCAGGAGATCATCGACCAGGTGGTCATGGACATGATGGCCATATACAACAAGGAGAAGCCCATTGTTTTCAATACCTACCAGATGTACCGTCACGACCGCCTGGAGCGACTGAAGCAGGATCATGCACGCGCCAGGAAAGAGCAGTTTTATTTGGGCGCTAAATTTGTGCGCGGGGCCTATATGGAGAAAGAACGGGAAAGGGCCGAAGAGATGGGATATGAAGATCCTATTCAGCCCGACAAACCGGCTACGGACCGGGATTACAACCTGGCGCTGAAATATACGCTGGAAAACATTGACGATTTTGCAGTCTTCAACGGGACACATAATGAAGAGAGCAGCCGGTACATGGCCGAACTGATGGATGAGTTGGAGATTCCCAGGAATGATAACAGGTGCTGGTTTTCACAGCTGTACGGTATGAGCGACCACATCAGCTTCAACCTGGCCAGGGAAGGATACAATGTGGCGAAATACGTGCCCTACGGACCGGTGAAATTTGTACTTCCCTACCTGATGCGCCGGGCCGAAGAAAACACATCGGTGAAGGGACAGACCAGCCGGGAACTGATGCTGTTAAAGAAGGAAAAAGACCGGCGTAAACAGTAAAAACGACAGCACTGCAGAAGGATGGAACCGTGGAATCGCAGAAAGGTAGGAATAACCTGAAAATGCAATCGCAGGAAGATGGAGGAATTTCTTACCTTTGTCATGTCACGAACAGGAATGGTGCATGAAGATCGATAACCAAAGGAACATATACAGGATCTGGCTGAGAAAGCTGGTGTTTACCATTGTGTTTACGATTGCCATCCTGGCCATTGTTTTCCTCAATATATTCGAGCAACCCGGAGCACCCATCACGAAATACCACCTGGTCATTGCCATTTCACTGGTTTTTATTGTCATCAGCATTATAGGGTACCTGAAGAATCCCTATTACTTCTATTTCGATGACATCAACGATGTGCTGGTATTCAGGTATTACCCGGCAGGACTGTTCAACAGCCGTAAAAATTCCATCCAGATCCCGAAGCAGCATTTCATGAAGTTTGAAACCGAGAAATTTTTTCTTGGAATGGAGGAAAAACTGGTCCTCCACCAGCTGTACAGGAAAAAGGTAGCTAAATACAAGCCCATCAGCCTTTCTGCTGTCGATAAGGCAGACCGCGAAAAACTAAAAGCGGTCCTGACCCGCTACAGCAAGCAGAAATAAACTTCCCGAATTTTCATCCGATATTCCAATCACCTGTCACATTAACAGGTGCCTGCCTGGTTGTGCTTTGGTGCAACAGTAAGTGCCCGGCAACCAGTGTTGGAAAAGGATGACCTTTAATTCATAATACACATGTCGAAAGATCCGCTTGTATACAAATTGGCCATGACCATGATCCCGGGCATCGGGGCGATCACGGCCCGGAAACTGATTGCATATGTGGGTGCTCCTGAGACTGTCTTCATGGAAAAACCTGCCACGTTGAGGCAGATCCCGGGAGTAGGCCCGCACCTGTCAGCCCAGGTTGCTGCCAGGGATCTTATTGCTGAAGCAGAGGAAGAGATCGCAAGAATGAAGAAGTATGGTATCTCTTGTGTATATTACCAGGACGAAGCCTATCCCTGGCGATTGAAAAATTGCGAAGATGGTCCGCTGCTGCTCTTCTATCGTGGAACACCCGATTTCAGGCGCACAAAATACCTGAGCATAGTGGGAACCCGGAATGCCTCCCTCTATGGCAGGGAAATGACCGATGCAATCATTTCCGGCCTGGCTGCGAAATACCCCGACCTGGTGATCATCAGCGGTTTGGCATATGGTATTGACATCAACGCTCACCGCACTGCCCTGGCGAAAGGCCTGGATACCTATGCTGTCATGGCGCACGGCCTGCACACAATTTATCCAACCGCACATGCAGCAACAGCCTCACGCTTGCTCAGACAGGGTGCGTTGTTGTCTGATTTTCCCACCTCCATGAAGCCGGAACGAAATAACTTTCTCAGGCGCAACAGGATCATTGCCGGTTTGTCGGAAGCCACCCTTGTGATCGAGTCAGGGAAAAAAGGCGGAGCACTGATCACTGCTGAACTTGCCGCCTCTTATAACAGGGAAGTTTTTGCAGTACCCGGCCGGACCACTGATACATACTCTGCCGGGTGTAACCTGCTTATCCAAAAGAATATTGCTGCCCTGGTCGGCACAGATACCGACATCGAGATCCTTCTCGGCTGGGAAGCGGATGCCAAACCGAACATCCCTGAACCGCGTACCATTAATCACCTGCCTTCCCGTGAGCGCAACGTCCTACAGGCGATCACTAAAGAACCCGGACTCGGACAGGAGATCCTCTCCGTCCGCACCGGTATCCCTGTACACCAGCTGACAGGAATACTGCTACAAATGGAACTAAACCAGTGGATCACCGTCATGCCCGGTAATCATTACAAGGCACTTGTCAGACCGGCGATCTGAAAAACCGGTTTGGTCGGCCCTGTAGAAGAACTACCATCAAACAGCACATGAAAAGATTATCAAAAAATATGTTCTATCTTTCAGAAAACTGGTATTTTTGAATGCCAGTATATGGGTACTCTTCAATTAAAATGAATATAAATGTTTGTTAACCACAATAATTAAAAACCAAAAAACCTATGGACCCAAAAGTTGAACAATTCATGGCTGTGATCAAGGCAAAAAATCCCGCACAGCCGGAATACCACCAGGCCGTGCAGGAAGTGGCCGAATCTCTCATTCCATTTATCGAGGAACACCCCAGGTACAAACATTCCAAAATACTTGAACGAATTGCAGAACCCGAACGCGTAATTATCTTCAGGGTTCCCTGGATAAATGATAAAGGCGAAGTGGAGATCAATCGCGGTTTTCGCATTGAAATGAATTCAGCCATAGGACCCTACAAGGGAGGATTGCGCTTTCACCCTACTGTCAACCTGGGCATCCTGAAATTTCTCGCTTTTGAACAAGTATTCAAGAACAGCCTCACCACATTGCCAATGGGAGGCGGAAAAGGAGGATCTGACTTTGATCCGAAAGGCAAATCCGACAATGAGGTAATGCGTTTTTGCCAGAGTTTTATGACCGAGCTCAACCGCCATATCGGTCCCAACACAGACATCCCGGCAGGCGATATTGGTGTGGGTGGTCGTGAAATCGGCTATTTGTTTGGTCAATACAAGCGGATCAAGAACGAATTCACGGGGGTACTGACAGGCAAAGGCCTTGAATGGGGCGGAAGCGTGATCAGACCAGAAGCGACAGGATATGGTGCTGTATATTTTGCACAGGAAATGCTGGCTACGAAAAAAGACAGTCTCAAAGGAAAGACCTGTGTTGTATCCGGATCAGGGAATGTGGCTCAATTCACCACCCAGAAAGTCACCGAGCTGGGCGGGAAGGTAGTGACATTATCTGACTCCGGCGGATTCATCTATGACCCGAATGGAATCGACGCAGAAAAACTGGCCTGGGTCATGGAGCTGAAAAATATCCGCAGGGGAAGGATCAAGGAATATGCCGAAGAATTTGGCTGCGAATATCATGACGGTAAGCGTCCATGGAGTATCTCCTGTGATGTAGCCTTCCCCTCCGCCACTGAGAACGAGATCAAAAAGGAGGATGCCGAAACCCTGGTAAAGAACAACTGCAGGGTGATCAGCGAGGGAGCCAATATGCCCTCAACACCCGAGGCCGTCGAGGTCTACCAGAAAAACAAACTGCTGTATGGTCCTGGTAAAGCGGCCAATGCTGGAGGTGTGGCTGTTTCCGGACTGGAGATGACGCAAAATTCAATGCGTTTGCCCTGGAGCCGGGAAGAGGTAGACAACAGGTTGCACACGATCATGAAGAACATTCATGCCACCTGTGTCAGGTATGGCAGTGAAGGTGAATATGTAGACTACGTAAAAGGTGCCAACATCGGGGGCTTTGTGAAAGTTGCCGATGCCATGATGGCCCAGGGCGTGGTCTGATCCCTGTTCCCTAAACACAATTCAGAGGCTGTTTCTATCGTGGGAGGCAGCTTCTTTTTATTTCAGCCGGAAGAGACTTTTATGATTTTGTTCTCTTTCCGTAATCCTGTTTTACAGCTATTTTTTTTGGCTGCAAAGATTAAGTAAGTTTGCATCCTATATGACAGATTATTTCACAGATACGCATGCACATCTTTACCTGGAAGGATTCGGAAAGGATCTTGACAGTGTAATCGGCAGGGCACTTAAAAGTGGTGTAAAGAAAATCTTTTTGCCAAATATCGATACATCAACAATTGCGGGCATGAACAGGGTTACAGAGCAATACCCCGGCAAATGCTTCGCGATGATCGGATTGCACCCCACTTCTGTGAAAGAGAATTACGAGGAAGAACTGAAGCAGATAGAAGCAGAATTGGAACAGGAACACTATATTGCCATTGGTGAGATCGGGATTGACCTTTATTGGGACAAGACCTTTATTAAGGAACAGGAGGAGGCCTTCCGCAGACAGATTGGTTGGGCCAAACAGAAAAATCTGCCCATTGTGATCCATGCACGCGACTCTTTTGATGAGATATTCAGGATCATGGACGAGGAGGATACCCCTCAACTCACCGGGGTATTTCATAGCTTCACGGGAAACCGGGAACAGGCTCAGAAGATCCTTTCTTATGGTTTTTTTATCGGTATCAACGGCATCGTTACTTTTAAAAATGCCGGACTGGATAAAGTGGCTGAATCGATTCCTGCAGACAGACTGCTCATTGAAACAGACGCTCCTTTCCTTGCCCCCGATCCTTACAGGGGAAAAAGAAACGAAAGTGCGTATGTCACCCGGGTGGCCGAAAAACTTGCAGAGTTGCACGGACTGGAAGTCAGGGAAATGGCAAAGCGCACCACCGAAAATGCACAAAAATTATTCAGCAAAGCATTCTGAACCATGGAGTACGACCAAGGCATACTGCTCATTTATACCGGCGGAACCATCGGCATGGAAAAAGATCCGGAAAACGGTTCGCTGCGACCATTCGATTTCTCCAGGGTGCTGGAAAAGATCCCTGAATTGCAGCGGTTCGGGTTTGATATTGATACCATTCAGTTTAAATCACCCGTGGATTCTTCTGATATTCATCCCGGGTTCTGGGTTGAGATCGCCGATATCATTGAAGAAAATTACGATCAGTATCTTGGCTTCGTGGTGCTGCACGGCACCGATACCATGGCCTATTCAGCCTCTGCGTTAAGCTTTATGCTGGAAAACCTATCCAAACCGGTGATTTTTACCGGGGCCCAGCTGCCCATCGGAATCCTCAGAACAGACGGAAGAGAAAACCTGATCACGGCCGTGGAGATCGCAGCGTCCATGGAAAATGGCCGTCCCGTTGTTCCGGAAGTATGTGTATACTTTGAGAGCAAGTTATACCGGGGGAACCGCATCACCAAGGTAAATGCTGAACATTTCAATGCATTCCAGTCAGCCAACTATCCTTATCTCGCCAAGGCGGGGGTGGACCTGGTCTTCAACCGCGAATTCATCATGTATCCTGAAAAACAGGAACCCCTGGTTGTGCACAGGGAATTCAGCGATCAACTCACCATAATCAAGCTTTTCCCCGGGATCAACAGGAAATACATGGATTCCATCCTGGCCATCGATAACCTGCGGGCAGTGATCCTCGAAACCTACGGGTCCGGCAATGCACCCTCCGAGGAATGGTTCATCAAGCGGATCAAAAAAGCAGTGGACCGGGGAATTATTCTGCTTGATGTCACACAATGCAGCAGGGGTAGTGTTGAACTGGGCTTGTATCATACCAGCAGGGCACTGCTGGAGGCCGGTGTAGTAAGCGGTTACGACATCACTACTGAGGCTGCTACCACAAAATTAATGATTCTTCTTGCACAAGACCTTTCTACAGATGAAATTAAAATGCTTTTAAATAAATCACTCAAAGGAGAAATAACCCTGCACTAAATGAATTTTTGTTTTTTTTTTGTAATTTGCGCCGCGATTCTCTGTACAATTCAGTAATTTAGCGAATCACGGAGTTTAAGTTCTTTTAAGCATTGGTAATACAAGGGTGCGAACCCTGATTTTGGAGAGGTGCAGGAGTGGTTGAACTGGCTCGCCTGGAAAGCGGGTGTACCCCAAAAGGGTACCGAGGGTTCGAATCCCTCTCTCTCCGCAAATTTTTAACCGGAGCAATTCATTCTTCAACAGAGGAATGAGAAGAGGGTTTCGAACCGGGGAGGAGGTATTACGACGAGCTCACAAGAGCCGACAAATCCCCTCTTCGCAAATTAATTAAGAGAAAATAGAAAACGTTTAATAATCAAGTTTAACAAACATTAACAACAATGAAAAAACTATTTGCATTAATAGCAGTTTTCGGGATGCTTATGATGGGAGCATCTGTATTTGCTCAGGAAGATCCGGCGACAGATCCTGTTGCTGATGATACATCCATGGTGGCCGAAGAGGAGGCCGCTGCACCGGCAGAACAACAAGCCGCTGCTCCTGAAGAGGAAGAACAAAGCGGACTCAGCGTGTTGCACACCAACCTGAAAACAAAATTCATCGAAGGTGGAGCGGGTTTCATGGGTGCCGTGTTGATGACACTCATTTTCGGACTTGCCCTGGCATTTGAAAGGGTAATCTACCTGAGCCTCGCCCAAACCAACACTGAAAATCTGCTGCTGGCAGTTGAAGATGCACTTGAGCAGGGCGGTGTTGAAGCTGCCAAAGAAGTTTGCCGCAATACACGCGGTCCGGTGGCCAGTATATTTTACCAGGGACTCGACCGGGCTGACGAAGGCATTGACGTTGTCGAAAAATCCGTAGTTTCCTACGGTAGTGTTCAAATGGGACTCCTTGAAAAGAACCTGTCATGGATTTCATTGTTTATTGCTGTTGCCCCTATGCTTGGTTTCATGGGTACAGTAATCGGTATGATCCAGGCATTTGACAAAATCCAGGAGCAGGGAGACGTGTCTCCAACAGTTGTAGCAGGAGGTATTAAGATTGCACTTATTACAACCGTTACCGGTCTGATCGTGGCGATCATCCTCCAGTTTTTCTACAACTACCTTATCTCCAAGGTGGACGGTATCGTTAATAAAATGGAAGATGCCTCCATTTCCCTTGTTGACATGTTGGTTAAGCACAATCTCAAAAAATAAAACAGCAGATTATGAATTATTCTAAAATATCATCAATCATACTTTATGTGGTTGCAGTGATCTCGCTGGTAGTGATATTGTTCTTCTACATCGGTCCCAGGACACTCGATATCGACGAACTGGAGGCACGTGTTGAGCAGCTGACTACAGAGGGAGTGATTGCAGACCAACCTGAAGCGAGTCCACAAGCAGAGGCAGACACCACGCTTGCGGACACTACCGACATGGCTGGTATTTCAGAGGAAGAGGAGGTTGATTCAGCTGAACTGGCTCGTGTAACAGAAGATTTTGTTACACCGGAACAAGATGTTGTTGTTGAGGGTATTGACCTCAAAGATCATCTTACTACCTGGGAGCTCATGGTTTACAAACGCACAGATTATGCACTGGGCTGGGCTTACATTCTACTGGCACTTGCAGCTGTAGCTGCCGTATTGTTCCCATTGATCACCATTGTCACCGATATCAAAGCAATTCTCAGGCTTCTCGCCGTACTTGCCGGAGCAGCAGTACTGGTGATCCTGTCTTACTTTGTTTTTGCATCCGATGCTACCATCGACATTCTCGGTTATACCGGAACCGACAATAGTGATCCGGTTACCCTGAAATGGATCGGAACCGGGTTGTTCACAACTTATATCATATTCGGTCTGGCATTGATATCAATCCTCTATTCCGAAGTTGCTAATTTATTCAAATAATATTCCAGGGTTCCCCGTTATATAAGTAGCGGGGATACCCTTTAAAATGGAAACCAATGGCAAAAAGAGAATTACAAGAGATTAATGCAGGGTCTATGGCTGATATTGCCTTCCTGCTGCTGATCTTCTTCCTGGTTGCCACCACCATGGATGTTGATACCGGACTGACCAGGTTACTGCCGCCGATTCCAGAGGAAGAACAGGAGCAGGAAGTCAAAGTAAAAGAACGGAACGTCCTTGTGGTACTGATCAACAGGAACGACCAGCTGATGGTCGACGGGGAATTCGGAACACGGGTAGATCAACTGAAGGATATTACCATGGAATTCTTCACCAACCCGAACCGGGCGGAAGATCTTCCCGAGATGGAAGAAAAAGAGATTGAATTTCCGCCAGGATCATCCCCATTACTTCCTGCCGACGGAGTCTGGAGAGGTGAAGTTTCAAAGGGTGTGATCTCCCTTCAGAACGACAGGTCAACCACCTACCAGAAATACCTGCAGGTGCAGAACGAGCTTGTTGCTGCTGTCAACCAGTTGAGACAGGATTTCTGTAAGCTTTACTTTAATAAAGATTACGACGATCTCAACATGAACATTCCGAGGGAAAAAGAGATCGCAGAAGCAATCAGGGATGTATACAAGATGAACATTTCTGAAGCAACACCTAAAAACATTAAAGGGTTGAACTAATGAGTAAATTTAAAAGGAAAAAAGGACAGGGTACGCAGAGGATCAATACATCTTCCCTTCCTGATATTATCTTCATGCTACTCTTCTTCTTCATGGTATCAACAACCATGAGAGAGACGGAGGTGCTGGTGCAGATCACTCCCACAGAAGTGTCTGAAGTGAAAAAACTTGAACAAAAGTCACTGGTGAGTTACATCTATATCGGCCGTCCGGTGCGACAGCTCCAGGGACTTTACGGATCAGAACCAATGATCCAGCTGAACGATAAGATTATCAATGAGGAAGGTGTTCCCACTGAAGCTGTTCAGGACTTTGTACTTTTCGAGCGGGAGAAACTCCCCGAGATTGAAAAGAACAAAATGGTCATGTCTCTGAGGATTGACCAGGACATTCCAATGGGTAAGGTTGATGACGTGAAACAGGCGCTCAGGAGAGCAAAAGCGCTCATCATCAATTACTCTGCGCGAAAAGATTATGAAGACGAGGGACGGTAACCCCTTTTAAAACACACGATAATTAAAGCCACTCATTTACGGGTGGCTTTATTTTTTTGTTTTACTTTGAAGGTATCCCTGAAATGATAAATAGTTCGCAGCACAAGAAACACAGCTGCAATGACGATCATACCGATGGCCAGGTATTTAAATGTACCGGGGAATTCAATCATGGCAACCAGTGAAAGCAGGAAGAGAAGTGCCGCAAGAATTCCCGCCACGAGCATGGCATAACGGTAGAACCGATCGATCCTGTCACTTCTGTTCTCCTTGGTCTCGCTGCTGTTTCGTATCAAAATCGCTGGTATTTCAAACCTGATTCACTTCTATTTTCCATCATCCACCACCAGCTTATACCCTTTTCCGTGCACATTGATGATCTGTACCTTCGGATCCCCCTTCAGGTATTTACGGAGCTTGGTGATATAGACATCCATGCTCCTGGCATTGAAGTAGTTGTCGTCGATCCAGATGGCCTTCAGTGCAAAGTTGCGTTCCAGTACCTCGTTCATGTTGTTGCAGAGCAACTTCAGCAGATCGGACTCCTTGGTAGTGAGCTTCTGTTTGTTCCCATTCAATACCAGCTCCTGCTTCTTTACGTCAAAGGTATACCTGCCAATTTCCCAGGTCTGCTTGTCCTCCCCCTTCTTCCCCTGCGTCCTCCGCAGTATCGCTTCAATACGAAACAACAGTTCTTCCATACTGAAAGGCTTGGTGATGTAGTCATCTGCACCACGGCTGAATCCCTCAAGTACGTCATCCTTCATCGACTTCGCAGTGAGGAAAATGATCGGAATCTTGCTGTTCAGCACACGAACGTCAGAAGCCAGTTCAAATCCATCTTTCACGGGCATCATTACATCGAAGATACACAGGTCATAGTGGTACTGCTCAAAATACCTGAATGCCTTGTCACCGTTGGTCACCCAATCGGTTTCAAACTCCTTTGCATTGAGATATTCCTGCAGCAGGGAACCAAGATTTTCATCATCCTCTGCAAGCAGTATGCGGTTTTTAATCTCGTTCATGTTTACTACTTTTCAGTATATAACGGTAAGTTAATAAAAAATGTCGTCCCTTTATTCATTTCACTGGAAAGCCTGATCGTGCCTCCGTGTTGCTCCACAATCAATTTTACATAACTCAATCCCAGTCCAAACCCTTTCACATCATGCACATTCCCGGTAGAAACACGGTAGAACCGGTCAAATACCTTCTTCTGATCATCTTTAGAGATCCCGATCCCATTGTCTTGCACACTGAAACGAAAACGCCCGGTGCTGTTACTCATCTTCACCGTAATTTCCGGTCGCTCCCTGCTATATTTCACTGCATTGTCGACAAGGTTCGTAACCACATTCATCATATGTACCTTGTCGCCCAGCACCCTGTCTTCGACAGATTCATCGATCACTTCCAACCTGCCCTGGTTGTTCTCAATCTGTAGCCTGAAATTCTGTATTACTGTGGTGATGATCTCATGCATCGAGAGGGGAACTTTTTTCAGTACCAGGTGTCCTTGGTCCAGGACTGCCATCTGTAGCACCCGTTCCACCTGGTAACCCAATCGTTTGCTCTCGGTCTGAATGATCCTGGAAATATGATCCAGGTTTTTCTTTTCACCGGGTATGGAATTGTCACTTAACATCTGCGAAGCCAGGCTGATGGTTGAGATGGGTGTTTTAAGTTCATGTGTCATGTTATTAATGAAGTCATTTTTAATGTCTGACAACTTCTTCTGTCTGAAAATTACATACAAGGCGAACGTGAACAACACAACCATCAGTAATGTCAGCACCAGGCTGGAAGTGCCCAGGAAACCAAGAGATCCCCGTACCAGGGATTTCTGTTCGGGAAAATAGACATACAGGTAGGTCGAGGCATCCCGGATCTCGTTCTTCATTAATGCGGTCCTGAAATAATAGTGATCCGTGGAAGTATTAAAATTTTCCGATGAGTAGACTTCCTGGTTGTTATCGCGCATTACGGTATATTCATAGTTCAGCGTAATGCCGCGGTCAAGCAGGTTTCCGGACAATACATTTTCCAGATGCCCTTGTCCTATGCGGTCCTCGAAGGGTACATCTTCCAGCAGCATTTTCTTCATGATGGTATGGATCATGCCTTGCTGGTATTTCATGAATCGCTCCAGTTCTTTCCCGGACTCCATGTCACTGAATTCAGATAATTTAATGGTATCCACCTTATTGTCCCCGGTGCGCCGGACTACGATAACAGTATCCCCGATGAGTTCCACTACCTCCTCTTCTTCGATTACATCTGCACGATTGGGTGGCTCCGGTCTGTCCTCTTCCTCATCTATGATCACTTCAGGTGGATCATCATCGAATTCTGCATGCCTTTCCATCTCTGCAACGGGCGCACGTCGCTCCCTGATAATCGTATTTAAACGGCTGGTAGTATAATAGTTCTCGAGCTGACGGGATACATCTGTGAGTGTATTATTTACCAGCTGCTGAAATTGTTTATCCTTCAGATTAATCGCATTTTCGACCCAGCTGATCTGTATGTACACAAGTCCCAGTAATGTGAGGCTCAGTGCAATGGTAAGTATCCACAATATCCGCTTGCTCATAAAACAAAGATAGGACTACTTTTCCCAGGAACTCCAACAACTTAACAATCTTTAACATCTGTTAAGGGTTCCTAACGCTTTTCTGACCTACATTTGCATAAGAACAATCAAATAAAACAGTTTAGGTTTAGGTTTAGGGTGCGTTAAAGGGGGCTGTCTGCTGCTGCAGGGGGCCCTTTTTCTTTTTCAGGATTAGGGAATAAAATGCTACATTCGTTCTTAGATGTTGCTTACAGGGATTCACCCGACGTACTTTAATGGGCATAAAAAAGAAATCGAGCTTTGTGAGACGCGTAGGATCATACCCGCAAAATGGATCTTCCCATGGCACGAACGTCCTATCATAAGGTACTTGGCTTGCAACCGGGCGCAGGCAAGACAGAAATCAAGAAAGCCTATCGCCACCTGGCAAAAAAGTTCCATCCCGATGTCAATGATACTGCAGATGCTGCGGAAAAATTTCTTGAGATCACAAGGGCATATGATGAACTGATTGGAGCAAAGACCATCCCGTATCAACGCGAGCAAAGCTATGACAAGGCTGAACAGATCATCAGGAGAGAACGGGAAAGAGAAAAAAACCAGGAGAAAGCAACAGTCCGGGAAAAGGCTAAAGCATGGGAACGAAAGCGTGTCAGGCAAGAGGAGGAAGCGGACAGGCGATTCAGGGAAAGCGGATGGTATGATCTGCTGGTCTTGTCAAAGCTAGCCTGGCACCTGTTGCTGCTGACCTGCAGTATTGCCGCGATAGTGATTCCTGTAATCCTTGGGCTCCTCATTGAACCAGCAGCATTTTTAGCAACTGTTTATTTTGTGATCATCGGAGTATTTGGACTGTGGCATATCTACAGCAAACGCAACACCTGGTTCAGGTTGCGACCATTAAATACCAACCGGGAGAAGTTCATGGCATACTTGAAAAAAATAAAATGGATGCGTTAATTACCAGAGATGTAATTTTCCTCTTTCTTTTATCTTCCCGAGATCGACAGGCACACACATGCGGACCGCAGGGATACTATTGACCGTACGGATCAATTCATTTATGTCATCAGGAACAATCTCTCCCTGTATATGTAGAAAATAGTCTATGTTCTTCAATTCAGGCAAAAAATAACCTGTGGCAGTTCGATTGACGATCAGTCGAAAGTTCAGCATTCGTTGCTCATCCTCATACATGAAGAGGCTCACCAACTGTTCATCGTTAAGATTTTTATTAAATATCTCCAGGTCATCTGTACGTGTGAATGATGCATCCATTTGCTGGTTGACCAGCCAGCATAATTTATAATCCGGCTCGTCGGAGACAATACCCAGCAAACAGTAGTCCTCTTCAATCGATACCGATAATTTATGCTTCTTTGGACTCAAATCATTGAATTCTGATGGTAAAATTACATAAAATCAATCGATCTTCATCAGGAGAAGAATACACATTCAGGAAATTATCTTGTAAAAACAGAATTACAGGAGCTACTCGGAAATTTGCCTGAGCGCAACTTTTGCGGCTTGCTGCTCCGCCTCTTTTTTGGAATCACCCTTGCCACTTCCCGAGTCTACCTGGTCGATGACAACCGTGGAAGCGTAGGAAGGGATCTTGCTGCCTGAATCGTATTCTTCGTGACTTAAAAACACTACTTCACGTTTTTTTTTCTGCGCCCATTCAATCAGACGGCTCTTATAGTCAGAATCTTTCTTCACAATGCCGGTCATGTCGATATGCTTTCTCACCATCCGGTTCCGGAAAAAACGGACAGCAGTCCGGTAGCCCCGGTCCAGGTAAATCGCCCCGATCAGCGCCTCAAGTGCATTTCCGTATAAATGTTTTGAGGAATTTGTAGTGTGTGACAGCGAAGAGATCATCATGGGAATCCCCATTTTAATCGCGGTGGCGTTCAGGTGTTTCCGTTTCACAATGCGTGCCCGTAGCTTGGTCATGAATCCTTCATCCATATGGTCGAATTCATTGTAGATATATTCTGCGGCAATGGCACCCA
>CAYOSB010000007.1:19125-34864 GCA_964406495.1 uncultured Bacteroidaceae bacterium
CCCAGCAGTGCGTCTCCCAGGTATTCCAGCCGTTCATTGTTCACATAGGTACCATCCTTTAACTGAAAGGAGGCTGATTTGTGTGTAAATGCGGTGCGGTACAGTGAAACCTTCCCGGGTAAAAAACCCAGTAAACGAATAAGATTACGGTAATATGATCTGTCTTTTCTGAATAAATAAACCAGGTACGTGAAGACCCCTTGTATCATCTATTCCTCAAATTTTCGGAAGATCGCAGAGGTATTGTGTCCCCCAAATCCGAAGGTATTACTCAGTCCAACCCTGACCTCTCGTTTTTGAGCAGTATTGGGGGTAAGGTTCAGCTTTGGATCGATTTGCGGATCCACTGTTTTCAGGTTGATGGTAGGAGGTACGACCCCATCCCTGATCGCCAGGATCACAGCCAGTGATTCCACGGCTCCGGCTGCGCCTAACAAGTGACCGGTCATGGATTTGGTGGAACTGATATTCAGTTCATAGGCATGTTCACCGAATACCTTTTTAATTGCCTTGGTTTCCGAAAGGTCTCCAAGCGGTGTGGCTGTACCATGCACATTGATGTAATCAACGTCTTCGGGTGAGATCTTTGCATCCCTGATGGCATTGTTCATTACCAATATGGCACCTTCACCTTCAGGATGCGGCGCTGTAAGGTGATGTGCATCTGCAGATAAACCTCCACCGACCAGCTCGGCGATGATATGCGCACCCCGCCTTTTTGCATGTTCCAGTTCTTCGACGACCAGCCCGCCACCGCCTTCGCCCATCACGAAACCATCGCGTGTGGCATCAAAGGGGCGTGAAGCAGATTTGTATTCGTCGTTGTTGGTGGACAACGCCTGCATGGAGTTGAATCCGCCCAGTCCGGCTTCATTGATCGCAGCTTCGGATCCTCCTGTAATGAACAGGTCAGCCATATCCAGTCTGATCAGGTTGAAGGCATCAATAATGGCATTGGTCGATGAAGCACAGGCAGAAACCGTTGAATAGTTCGGTCCCCTGTACCCGTATTTCATGGACATCATCCCGGCAGCGATATCCGAGATCATCTTGGGAATAAAGAAAGGGCTGAATCTGGGAATACGATTGTTCGCCAGGAAGCCCTCTATTTCATTCTTGAATGTCTCGATACCACCGATACCGGAGGCCCAGATAATTCCGGCCCTGTCCTTGTCGATATCGGCATCTGCAAGTCCGGCATGCTGGAATGCTTCCTCTGCAGCAACCATACCATACTGTGCATACCGGTCAAGTTTTCTTGCTTCCTTGCGGTCGAAATGATCCATCGGATCAAATCCCTTCAGTTCACAGGCAAACTTGGTTTTAAAGTGTTCTGTGTCGAAACGGGTGATCATATCACTCCCGCTCACCCCATTCACGAGGTTCTTCCAAAATTCTTCTACATTATTGCCGACAGGGGTCAATGCGCCCATGCCGGTTACAACAACCCGTCTCATAACAGAATCAATTCAGTAAATTACTTGGAGTTATCTTCGATATACTTGATCGCTTCTCCTACAGTTGAGATACTTTCAGCTTGATCATCCGGAATGCCCATGTTGAACTCTTTTTCGAATTCCATGATAAGCTCTACAGTGTCAAGAGAATCGGCTCCCAAATCATTTGTGAAGCTAGCTTCCGTAGTTACTTCATTTTCATCAACACCTAATTTGTCAACGATGATTGCTTTTACTCTTGATGCAATGTCTGACATGACTTAAAATTTTAATTAATACTATGTTAATTTCAGCGTTGCAAAGAAATGAAAAATTTTCGACTATTTTCAAAAAAAAAGATGATTTTTATTGGTTTCAGAACCAAACAAATGCATGGAAAAACTATCTTTGAACCCTAAATACGTATATATTATTTAACTGTATATGAACAATATAGCTATTTTTGCCTCAGGATCAGGGACCAACGCGGAGAATATCATACAATATTTTCGAACGGACCCGGAGATCCGGGTAAAACTGGTCTGCAGCAATAAACCCGGGGCAAAAGTGCTGGAGCGTGCCCAACAACATGAGATAGAAACCTATACTTTCAGCAGGAAGGACTTGTATGAAACCGATGTTGTGCTTGAGAAGCTGCGTGCCGAAGGGATCGATTTTATCGTCCTGGCCGGATTCCTGTGGCTGGTGCCCGGTAAGCTCGTGAATGCCTATCCCGGTGCCATCGTAAATATTCATCCAGCGCTGTTGCCAAAATATGGTGGAAAGGGTATGTATGGGGAGCATGTGCATGCTGCGGTGATCGCCAATGGTGAACCCAATTCCGGGATCAGCATCCATTTTGTCAATGACAAATACGACGACGGCGACATCATCTTCCAGGCTACCTGTCCGCTGGAAGGCACCGATACCCCCGACTCTCTGGCAGAGAAAGTGCATGCCCTGGAATATGAACATTACCCGAGGGTGATCCGGGAGGTGATCAGTAACCGGTAAAACGAACTAATTCTCGAGATATAATAAGGTAATAAGTTGCAGCCATGCGCTTGTTCACCATGCTATTCAGGTAGGGCAGAGACTTACCTGACTGCTTCAATTAGATGATGCCATCATGCGTTCTGATCCTATAATTCTCAGTTCCTGCATAACACTGTTTTTTACGAGCGAATAGTCTGTCAGGAGGGCTTCATGTACAGGCTCCACCGGTGGGGCTTCCACTTTCAATGGATCCACCGGGTAGCCGTTCTTATAGAACCTGAAATCCAGGTGTGGACCAGTGGAAAGTCCCGTGCTGCCCACATACCCGATGACATCTCCCTGTTTCACATAGACACCTTTACGTACACCCCTGGCAAAGCCCTGCAGGTGCATGTAGGTGGTCCGGTAAACGCCATTGTGCTTGATCTTGACATAATTCCCTCCACCGCGTTCATATGCAGCTGCGATCACCTGCCCGTCGCCAATGGCATGCACTGGGGTGCCGCGCGGTGCAGCATAGTCCACACCGTGATGGGGACGCCTGATCTTCAAAATGGGATGGAGCCTGGAGTGTGAAAAACCGGAACTGACCCTGTTGAATTTCAGGGGAGCTTTCAAAAAGGTTTTTCTCAGGCTGTTGCCTTCTTCATCGAAGAAACTTACTACGCTGTCCTGCTCAAAAGGGATGGCCCAGAATTCATGCCCGGCATGCCTGAACCAGGCAGAATGGATCTTCGTGATCCCTACCGAAACAGAATCAACAAAAGATTCGTCATAGATCACCTTGAACTGATCGCCCCGCTGCAGTCCGAAGAAATCAATTGACCAGGCGTAAATATCACTCAACTCATTGGCCAGCAAAGGATTCTTTCCCAGCTCCTGGAAGGCTTCCCACAGGCTGGTGGAAATCTCACCGTAAAGGGCATCTGTAACCTTTCTCACCGGTTTGGCCCGCAGTTCAACATGGATGCTGTCCTCGAGATGCACGACGGCATAATTTATATCGTCCTGTTCATACACAAAGTACCTCACACCGGCAGTGTCAATAAACAGGGCATACCTGTTCCCTGCCTTGATCTTTCTTACATCGAATAGTTCCCTGGGAATCAATGAGATCTCGTAAATGCTCCGGTTGGAAACCCCATGATCATTCAGGATATTTCCCAGCATCTGGTTCCGTCCTACCCTGCCCTCCACAACTTGAAATGAATCCACTGGAATCCCGTAATAAAACTCTACCTGCTGCTCGATGGGCTCAGCGATCTCCTCTTCAACGAATGTGGATGCTGCAATGGCCGCCGGATCGCCTTTAAAGAACACCACTGCCAGCGCAGCAGCAACAAGTGCCAGGGAACTTCCTATGATCAAGACTTTTTTCACTGCATAAAGAATTTTATTGTTGCGCAATCTCCTTTCAAATCCTCAAATACGAAGATAAAAGGAATCCGTCGACATGCTATACCACGATATTAACAATTTTCTTTGGCACCACGATGATCTTTTTTGGCGTTTTCCCTTCTGTCCAGCGTGCTGCAGTCTCATGTTCCAGGGCCAACTGCTCAAGTTCGGCAGGCGGAGTATCCACTGCAACCTTTAGCTTGAACCGTAATTTCCCGTTGATCATTACCGGGTATTCCATCTCATCCTCTACCAGGTACTGCTGCTCATACACAGGCCAGTCGGCAAGTGCCACTGAAGCATCTGCACCCAATATTGACCATAGCTCTTCGGCCAGGTGCGGTGCAAAAGGCGCCAGCACGCGGGAAAAAGTCCTGCCTGTTTCACGGGTCACTTTCCCTTTTTTAGCAGCCAGGTTGGTGAAGATCATCATCTGCGAGATCGCGGTGTTGAAATGCAGGTTTTCGATATCCTCCCCCACTTTTTTTATGGTGGCGTGCAGGGTTTTCAACACCTCAGCATCCTCTTCACCTTCAACATAATGTGTCTCATCGGCAAAGAACCTGTAGGCTTTGCCCAGGAAATTATATACGCCCTTCACACCGTTCTCGGCCCAGGGCTTCACTGCATCCAGCGGTCCCAGGAACATTTCATACAATCGCAATGCATCCGCACCGAACGCATTCACCACGTCATCAGGATTCACGACGTTCTTCAGCGACTTCGACATCTTGGCAACGATCTGTTTCAGCTCCCCGCCTGTTTCCGTATGGTAGAATTTTCCGTCGCGCTCTTCCACCAGGTCACTGGAAACTTTTGCGCCCGAGGCCGTTTCATAGGCAAATGCCAGGATCATTCCCTGGTTATAAAGTTTCATGTAAGGTTCATCAGTGGAAACAATCCCCAGATCGTACAACACCTTGTGCCAGAAGCGACTATACAACAAGTGCAGGACCGCATGCTCAGCACCACCGATATAGAGGTCCACCGGCATCCAGTAATTCTCTTTTGCTGTTGAAAAGGGTTCATCGTCATTCTTTGGATCAATGTACCTGAGGTAATACCAGCACGAACCTGCCCATTGTGGCATGGTGTTGGTCTCCCTCCTTCCCTTGCGACCGTTTTCGTCCGTTACATAGAGCCATTCTTCCGCGTTGGCCAGGGGCGATTCACCGTTGGCTCCCGGTGCAAATTTTTCAAGTTCCGGCAATTCCAGCGGAAGATCTTCATCATCCAGGACGGTGATCTCACCATCCTCCCAGTGGATGACCGGGAAGGGTTCTCCCCAGTAGCGCTGACGGCTGAAGAGCCAGTCGCGGATCTTATAGTTGATGGTTGCCTTACCAAGTCCTTGTTCTTCCAGCCATGCATTGATCCTGGCAATACCTTTTTTCTTGTTCAACCCGTCGATGGAGATTCCCTTCTCCTCGTTGGATGAGTTGACATAGGTTCCGTCCTCGGTCCAGCAGGCTTCTCCTGCCAGCACTTTTTTTCTCAGCTCAGGATCTGCACCTGCCGGATCCATAATGCAACGGACAGGCAGCTCAAATTTATGTGCAAACTCGAAATCCCGGGTGTCGTGCGCAGGAACAGCCATAATGGCCCCGGTGCCATAGCCGGTCAGCACATAATCGGCCACCCATACCGGGATCTTCTCCCCCGACACAGGATTGATGGCATATCTACCCGTGAATACCCCGGATTTTTCTTTGGAGAGATCCACGCGGTCGAGTTCAGATTTCATCCCGGCAGCTTTGATATAGGCATCCACTGCCTCCTGCTGTCCGCCGGTCTTGATCTGACCGATCAGCGGATGTTCCGGGGCAACCACCATATAGGTGGCACCGAACAGTGTATCCGGTCGCGTCGTGAACACGCGCAATTGCTCGTCCATACCATCAAGCTGGAAGTCCACCTCTGCACCATGCGATTTACCAATCCAGTTGCGCTGCATATCCTTCACACCTTCGGGCCAGTCAAGCGGCTCGAGTCCCGAAAGTAATCTCTCTGCATATAGCGGGATCCGCAGCATCCACTGTTTCAGGTTCTTCTTTTCCACGGGATTCCCGCATTTCTCATGTGTCCCGTCGGTCAGCACCTCTTCATTGGCGCACACGATGCGGCAGGTGGGGCACCACCATACCTGTGCGTTTTCATAATAGGCCAGTCTTTTTGAAGCAATGAAATCGCGCGTGGCCACCTTCCCGGCCTGGCAAATCTCCGCAGGGATCTCCAATTCTTCAATGGGACGTCCCTTCTGCTGTTCCTCATCGAACCAGGTATTATACAATTGCTTGAAAATCCACTGGGTCCATTTGAAGTATTTCGGATCGGTAGTATTGATCTCCCGGTCCCAGTCATAGCCCAGTCCCAGTCGTTTGATCTGCCTGCGGAAATTATCACAGTTCTTATTGGTGGTCACAGCCGGATGGGTGCCTGTTTGAATGGCATACTGTTCGGCCGGCAGTCCGAAAGCATCCCAGCCCATAGGATGCAGCACATTGAATCCCTTCATGCGCTTGTAGCGTGCCACGATGTCGGTGGCCGTGTACCCTTCAGGATGCCCCACATGCAATCCCGACCCGGATGGATAGGGAAACATGTCGAGGATATAATATTTGGGCATGGAAAAATCATCTTCCGTCCGGAAGGTCTTATGCTCCTCCCAGTACTGCTGCCAGCGCTTTTCTATATCGGTAAAATTATACTCCATTGTCTGCTGTATGATTTTCAAAATGCGAAATTAATGAAAGTTTGGGAGAAAACAGGGTTGCACAGGACCGAGTTATCCCCAACAGCGACAGAAGAAGTGTTTGCCTGGACCAGGATACGGACTAATGTTTTAAAATCGATATATTTGCCATTCGAAAATATACAAAATGTATGCGCCAAAAAAGGAGTTCTCACCAGGTGCCAGAAGAAAAATGCCAGGGGCAAAGAAGTAAATCAGCAAATATCCATGAAAAAGACCAAAGTTGTTCCTTCGCAGACGAAACAAGCGAAAGCATCTCCGAATAAAGAGGCTAAGAAGCGTACGTACATAAAAAGGTCTAACGATGATTTTACACAGACAAAGCAAGGAAAAGACGCTTTGAGCAAAGAGGCAAAAAAGGATTTCCCGCTGCAGGATTATTACAGTAAGATCTACGAAAAATATGACCTGGTCAACCGGGTGTTCACCTTCGGCCAGGACGTAAAATGGCGAAAGAAGGCGGTGGAGGAGTGCCTCCAGAACAAACCCGCGAAATTCCTGGATATCTGTACAGGTACGGGCGACCTTGTAATTGATGTGGCACGAACTGCCGGCAGGGAGATCGAATTGCACGGATATGACTTTTCAGCGGAGATGCTTCAGAAAGCAAAAGAGAAAGCAGCAGAAATCGAAACCGGGAATGGAACCGGGAGAAAGGCCGGTGAAAAAGCGGCAAATGGAAGCGGGACGAGAGTCGGCAAAGAAGCAGGAAAAGCAACCAACAAAGAAGCAGGAAAAGCAGCCGGACAGGAAGCAGGAGAAGCAGCCGGAAATGAAACAGGAGAAGCAGCCGGACAGGAAGCAGGAGAAGCAGCCGGAAATGAAACAGGAGAAGCAGCCGGCAAAGTACCCGCGATAAAATTCACCGAGGGAAATGTTGCTGCCATGCCTTACGCGGACGGCACCTTTGATTCTGCAGGGATCACCTTCGGTATCCGGAACCTGGTGTACGAAAATTCCAATGCCGACCGGCACCTGGAAGAGATCCGGCGCATCCTCCGTGATTATGGCCGGCTGGTGATACTGGAGAGCAGCAAACCCGACAACAGGATCTGGCGCTTTTTTAACAATATGTACCTGCAGCTGATCCTTCCCTGGCTCGGTGGGATCATTTCTGGAAATCTCAAGGCCTACCGCTACCTGGCGCGGTCATCGAAAAATTATTATTCAAGGAAAGAGATGTCCGACATCCTCGAAAAGGCCGGATTCATTACCATTCGAAGTAAAGGATTGTTCCTGGGTTCTGTGATGTTGCTCGTTGCTGAAAAACAGGTGACGTGAACGTACCTGCATAAAGCTTGTTAATTATGAATCCTTATCTTTAACGCAAGATCCGGAAAAATGACAATACAGGAAATCAACAGGATTTGTCAGAACAGCTTCTCAGACCACCTGGGCATCCGCATCACGGAATACAACGGCGACAACATCGTCGGTAAACTGAAGATCACTCCTGTCCACCAGCAACCACAGGGATTTGTACATGGTGGTGTATTCCTGAGTCTGGCAGAGACCATTGCCGGCGCCGGCTCGCTTCTCCTGGTGCATCATGAAGGCAAGGCAGCACTGGGCAACTCCGTTAACAGCCAGCACCTTGCAACAGCGCGGGAGGGAGAATTAACCTGCAGGGCAAAACTAATTTACAAGGGTATTTTTAAACATATCTGGGATGTGGAAATAACTGACGATGCGGGCAAACTAATTTCTGTCAGCCGTGTTACTAACAGTATAAAGTCAATAGATACTGATAAAGCGAGTGAAGGATAAGTGATGACAGATAAGCGACAGGAAATATACAGGCAGTTACTGGATAAAAATATAACATTTGTTACGTTTCGATTACCGAAGCAATCGTCGGTAACCACCTATGTGCAGACTTCCCGGGATACAATACAGTGGAAATCCATCCATGACATTTCAGAGAAAAAGGGCTTCGTAATGGCTCCTTTTGATACCAGGAATGGCAAAAAATATATCATGGTGAAGCCCGATATCGCTTTTGAAGGCGATCCGGACAAAGAAATTTCAGACAAGATCCGTTCGCTTCCGGCCAATGCAGCGCCTGACTGGGACATTGCCAGTCCCGTGGTGACTGATAAGGAAGAGTACATGCAGCAGGTCAAGACCATCAGGAAACAGATCTCCACTGGATATTTTCAGAAAACAGTACTCAGCCGCATCAAAGTGGTGCAGGGCAACTATCTTGAGTTTGCCAGGAAAATATTTGATGATACCTGCCGCAGGCACCCCAATGCGTTTGTATACCTGTTCAAGAGTGACCACCATTTCTGGCTGGGCGCATCTCCGGAACCATTGCTCAGACTGCAGGACGGAATTGCATCCACCGTTTCCCTCGCCGGTACGAGGACCCACTCGCTGACCAACATGAAACTGGGGAACTGGACCATGAAAGAGGTATTGGAGCAGGAGTATGTCACACGGTATATCCATGATATCCTGAGAGAATTCAATGTAAAAGATTACCGGGTCACCTCTCCGTATGTCAAAAAGGCAGGCGACCTGGTGCACCTCCGGACCGATTTCTCGTTCAGGTATGCCCAGGTAAAGCAGCGGATCTGGGAATTGCTCGACAGCCTGCACCCCACGCCTGCGGTGGCAGGACAACCCAAGGATGAGGCCATCTCTTTCATCAAGCAGCTGGAACCCCATGACCGGGAGTATTACGCTGGATTCCTGGGACCGATGATCTCTGATGACAGTGTGGACCTATTCGTTAATCTCAGGTGCATGCGGATCACCCCCGATTACCTTTCACTTTTTATCGGCGGCGGGATCACGCTGGAAAGCATCCCGGAGGACGAATGGGAAGAGACCCAATGGAAAGCCAAATCGTTGCTCAGTATCATTGAAAAATATTCCAGGAAAAAGGATGACAACGCTGCCGTTCAAACAACACATCGCTGACCTCGCGGATCTGCTGAAGCAAACGGGGGTCAGAAATGCCGTCATCTGTCCCGGTTCAAGGAATGCCCCTATAATCCAGGTCTTTCAGCGGGAAAAAGATTTCAATTGTCACAGCATCGTGGATGAGCGATCGGCCGGGTATGTTGCACTGGGAATGGCCATCGAAACAGGCCGGCCAGTGGTAGTGATCACAACCTCAGGTACTGCCGTACTGAACCTGGCACCGGCGGTAGCAGAAGCATACAACCAACAGATCCCGCTCATCGTGCTCACAGGTGACCGTCCACAGGAGTACCCGCCCCAATTCACCAACCAGCGCATCAACCAATCCAATGTATTCGGTCCCAATGCCAATGGCTTTTATGAATTTCCGCCCGAATTCGAGAATTCAGCACACCTTGACAAAGTGATGCATGATGCTGCCGGGGTAATACGCCAGGGATGTATTGAAACCCGGCGGCCGGTACATCTGAACCTGGTGCTGCGTGAACCACTGTATGAGGAAATCCCGCAACAGGTCATGACCCGCCCCGACATCCCCGGGATCCGGACGGGTAAACCCACCTTACGCAGCGCAGGATTTAATACTTCTGAAAGTGCACTGCTAAAGGAACACCTCGCTGCACAAAAAAAGATACTGATCCTTGCAGGGATGGCCAATTACAACGCTGAAAACAGGAAAACGCTGGAGGAACTTACCGCCGGGTTCCAGGTAGCTGTCATCGCGGAAAATATTGCCAACCTGCACGGGAAAAACATAATTTCTGCCCCGGAACTGGTGCTCGCAGGTGCATCAAAAGAAGAAATACATGACCTCACACCCGACCTGGTGGTGGCAATGGGTGGGCCGATCGTTTCAAAACGAACCAGGCTGTTCGTGCAGAAGCTGGGAGAAACACCATTGGTTTTATTGAAGGGCGCACCCGGGCGTGCCTTACCAGGCATCGAAAAGCTGTTGGCTGAATCAAAAGAAGGTGCAGACCTGGCCCGTTCAGGCACCCATAAGGACCTCTTGGCAACTGATGAACTGCAGAAAGAGCGCAGGACAGAACAACCCGCAAGTAAAAGCAAACATGCCTGGACCGATTCTGAACATCCCGGGCTTCAAAAAGAGAGGTTACAAAATAAAGAACAGCATTCGCGAAATGACAAACAGTCTTCCATGACCGAAAACAGGTACGGTAAAATTTGGGGAAAACTGGAAAAAGATACTGCCAGCAAGGCCCGTTCATTTCTCCTGCAGGCCTCCTTCAGCAACATCACAGCAATGGGAAAGATCATGGAGAAAATACCTGCAAACACTATGGTTCACCTGGGCAACAGTGGTGTAATCAGGTATGCCCAGTTGCTGCCTGCAAGGACTGACCTGCGCTATCAAAGCAACCGCGGAACTTCAGGTATTGACGGATCGTTATCGACGGCAGTGGGTGCTGCCATGGTGTCTGAAAAAATGCACCTGGCCATTATAGGCGACCTCAGTTTCGTGTACGATTCCAATGCACTCTGGAACCGGAATTTTCCCTCAAATTTAAAGATCATCATCCTCAACGACCAGGGAGGCGGGATCTTCAGGCTGCTGGATGGTCCCGACCGAATGCCTTTCTTTGAAGAATTTTCCGTTACACGGCATCCTGTAACAATCAAGCATATAGTTAAGGCTTTTGGAATGAACATTTTGCCTTCAAATAGCGACTATACTTTAGACGAATGTCTGGATACCCTGTTTAAAAAGGGAGCAGAGGCGACTGTGCTGGAAGTGGATACTTCCACGAGTGAAAATAGTGGTATCTTTAAGCAATTTTTTAATGCTATTCAACCATAGTGACATGAAAAAACGTGAGTGGAAAACCATAAAAGAATACGAAGAGATAAAATTTGAATCGTTTGAAGGAATCGCAAAGATCACCATCAACCGGCCGCGATATCGCAACGCTTTTACACCGGATACCACGCAGGAAATGAGCGAAGCCCTTGTGCTGTCCAGGGAGATGCAGGACATCAGGGTGGTGGTGCTGACCGGAGAAGGAGGCAAGGCTTTTTGCAGCGGAGGAGATCAAAACGTGAAAAGTTTCGCCGGCTATGTGGGAAAAGACGGCGTGCCCAGGCTGAACATCCTGGATGTGCAAAAGCAGATCCGTTCCATCCCCAAACCCGTGATCGCCATGGTGAACGGCTTTGCCATCGGGGGTGGACATGTATTACATGTTGTGTGTGACCTGTCCATCGCCTCTGAAAATGCCCGTTTCGGCCAGACGGGCCCGAGAGTGGGCAGCTTTGATGCAGGACTTGGTTCTTCCTACCTGGCAAGACACGTGGGTCAGAAAAAGGCACGCGAGATCTGGTACCTCTGCGAGCAATATACCGCACAGGAAGCACTGGAAATGGGACTGGTGAACAAGGTCGTACCGCTTGAGGATCTCGAGGACACCACCGTGGAATGGGCCAAAAAGATCATGCGGCACAGCCCGATCGCCCTCAGGATGATCAAGGTCGGTTTAAATGCTGAACTTGACGGGCAGATCGGCATCCAGGAGCTGGCAGGAAATGCCACGATGTTATATTATATGACCGAAGAAGCACAGGAAGGGAAAAATGCATTCCTGGAAAAAAGAGATCCCGACTGGGATAAGTTTCCGAAATTACCCTGACAATGGCACAATATAGAATCTGGCTCACGGCATTCCGACTCAGGACGCTCCCATTGGCGCTTTCAGCAACCATACTGGGAAGCTTCCTTGCGTTTGCCAACAATGCCTTTAAATGGAGCGTATTCATATTTGGATTGCTGACGACATTGTTTCTGCAGATTTTGTCTAACCTGGCCAATGATTATGGTGATGCAATGAAAGGTACGGATAATGCGCACAGAATAGGACCATTACGTGTCACACAATCAGGGCTGGTCACGAAAAAACAAATGAAATGGATGATCATCCTGTTTGTCTCCCTGAGCTTCATTTCCGGAAGCCTGTTGATCTATTCCGGTCTGGGATCGACAGGATCCCTGCTGTATTTTCTGTTTTTTTTGCTTGGTTTTACAGCGATCTTTGCAGCCATTAAATATACCGTTGGAAAAAGACCTTATGGGTATGCCGGCCTGGGGGACCTGATGGTATTTATCTTTTTCGGTATCGTAGGTGTTGGAGGCACTTATTTCCTGCATACGCTTTCTTTTTCATGGAGTATCCTAATGCCCGCTTCAGCCATCGGATTATTCAGTATGGGTGTGCTGAACCTGAACAATATGCGGGACCGGGAAAATGACCGGGACAATGGAAAAATGACATTGGTGGTCAGGATGGGCGCCTCCTGGGCAAAGATCTACCATATTACCCTGCTGGTGGCAGGATTCCTCCTTAGCCTGGTCTATACCATCCTGAATTTTCATTCAGCTTACCAATTCCTGTTTGTGCTGGCACTTCCACTGCTGCTTTCAGATATCCGGAAGGTGTGGATCAATACAGTACCGGTAGAACTGAATGCAGAACTTAAGAAACTGGCAGTTGCCACACTCATCTTCGCGGTTACATTCGGCGTGGGACTTGTCTTATAGATCCTTCAATACATTCATGTACAGGGCAGATCATATCAAATATACGTTGCGTTTTCACAGGCCGGCAGGCACCTCCAGGGGTACATTGCGAACGAAAGATTCATGGATCATACGCATCTCCAATGTGAATGATCCTTCTCGTTTCGGCCTGGGAGAGGTTTCATTGATCCCCGGATTGAGTCCGGATGATCCGGACAGGATCGACGGATTGCTTAATGATATTGCAGCAGCATTACGAACGGGAACATTTTCAGAAAAACTGCAATCAGGAACTGTATCAGAAGCATTGCGATCAGGAATAGTTTCAGAAACATTGCGATCAGGAACCAATTCGGCAGACAGCCCTTTTTCAGATCAACGATCCGGGCCTACCAGCCAACCAAAAAAACAGCTCTCTGAAAAAGAGACTGCAGTCAGTGCAGCCGGTCAAAAAGACACGGGATCCAACTCCGGTTCCGGATCGATCTCCGGAACTGATCTTTCCGGTTTTCCTGCAGTGCGGTTTGGGATTGAGACAGCCCTGCGTGACCTTGAAACCGGAGGAAACCGGGTGTTGTATCCATCAGAATTTACCAGGGGAACCTTAGGGATTCCCATCAACGGATTGATCTGGATGGGCAACAGGCGGGACATGCTTCAGCAGATCAGCAGGAAACTGGCTGCCGGATTCCGCATCATCAAACTGAAAGTGGGCGCCCTGGATTTCGCGGATGAGCTGAATGTTTTGGAGGAAGTACGCACACAATTCCCGGCTGCAGATCTTGAGATCCGCCTTGATGCCAATGGGGCCTGGGCCCCTGGCGAAGCACTTGATAAGCTCAATAAGTTGTCTGAGTTTGCCATCCATTCTTTGGAACAACCCATTCCTGCTGGCACAACTGAGGAGATGGCAAGGATTTGTAAGGCTTCTCCGATCCCTGTTGCACTGGATGAGGAGTTGATCGGGGTAAGCAACAGCGCCGAAATGAAACGGCTGCTCGAGGAGATCCGGCCATCGTATATCATCCTGAAACCCTCCTTGCTCGGTGGAATCACAAAATCCAAAGAGTGGATTGATCTCGCCGAAACCCAGGGCGCAGGTTGGTGGATCACCTCCGCGCTTGAATCCAATATTGGCCTGAATGCCATTGCACAATGGACAGCCACCCTGGATACAGATATGCCCCAGGGACTCGGAACCGGATCGCTGTATGAAAACAATATTCCGTCACCACTTGCAGTGATACAGGACAGGATCCATTACCTGCCAGGTGAAACCTGGGATATTTCAGGGTTAACATTTACACGTTAAAACCTTTAACTTCGTGTGTTGGTTATATAAATGTGTCCTGACAATTGGAGATGGTTCAAATGAATTATCAATTGAACTGAAAAGTATGGTATCAGGAATATGTCAACAATGATTTTTTAAATGGAATTCCCGGAGTCCTTCATATTGAATAGTAAACGATATACGCGGGAATCGTTGTTACAGTTTGCGGCTCAAAAGATCAATGCAGCAGGGACGGAAAGAGCGCAGGGAACAAAAGGATTGCCGGGGACCCAGGAGGCACAGAGGGCATATGGATCGCAGGCAGCAGGAGGTTCGCAGGCAGCAAAAGGATCGCAGACAGCAGATGGATCGCGGGCGCCCCGGGAAACACAGCATGCCCAGAAAGCACAGGGGGCACCAAAGGTACAGGGATCCCGCGCACAAATGTCCCTCACCCCTGGTTGGGAAATAGAACTATACCGGTTCATCATTGATTTCTTCAACGAAGAAAAAACGCTTGTCCAGCAAACCAGCGGCACCACCGGCGAACCCAAGACCATAAGACTCGATCGTGATGCGATGCGTAATTCGGCAAAACGCACCCTGGATCATTTCGAAGTGCAACGCGGCGATGCTGCCCTTTTGTGCCTGCCGGTGCAATATATTGCAGGAAAAATGATGGTGGTCCGTGCCCTGGTCGGAGGACTCAACCTGGTTACCATCGAACCATCGGGAAATCCCGGACATGCACTGATGCAGCAAGAAATGCAGGTTGACTTAGCGGCCATGGTACCCTTGCAAGTATATGAATTGCTTAATACACCAGAGGCCTTTTCGCGGATCGGCACGCTGATCATTGGTGGCGGAGAGACCGATCCAGGAGTGCGAAAAAAGATCCAAAAGCTGCGTGGGATCAAGGTTTATGAAACCTTTGCAATGTCGGAAACCTATACCCATTTTGCCACCCGCAGGCTCAATGAATCCGCGTCAGAAAATAGTACAGGGGTAATTGGTGAAGATAGTTTCTGGATCATGGAAGGTGTGAAAATGGAACTGGATGAAAGAGGCTGCCTGGTGGTGGACATTCCGGGTGTAACAGATGGAGCGGTAAGCAGCAATGACCTGGCAGAAATCACCGGACCCCGTTCTTTCCGTTGGCTGGGCAGACTGGACAATGTGATCAAGACAGGCGGCATTAAAGTCATCCCGGAAACGATCGAGGTATTAGTGAAGGAGCTGACAGGCAGGGAGGCAGCGGTTCTGCCGGTGCCCGACCGACGATTAGGTCATAAACTCGTGTTGGTGCTGGAAGCAACCGAAAAGGAAACAGCATCTTCCGATCCTTCTGAACCGCTGGATCATGACCATATCATCGAAGCACTTAAAAGCAGGCTTGCTGCCCACGAAGTCCCCAAAGAGATCCGGTT
>CAYOSB010000007.1:34874-39650 GCA_964406495.1 uncultured Bacteroidaceae bacterium
TCTATGTCTCCGGTTCATTCGATGATCTGCGGTCCAAAGAGATCCGGTTCCTTCCTGGATTTCCCCGCAATAGATTCATGAAAATTGACCGGAAGGAGATTCAGCGAAGGGTTGATATGGGTTAAATCATAATTCCTTTCTGACCCCAACGCACTGCAAAATAACATGTAGTTCGCGAGGTTGAACCCGGCACAATTTGCTCCTAAAATACGTGATAACAACAAAAGTCTGGAAAAATCTGTACCTTAAATGTCGAAAAATCTATTAAGTGCATACAATATTCGAATCCAAATAAAGCAGAAACATGAAACGAAGAAACTTCCTCAATGCAGCCTTTCTGACCGGTATCGGGGGAATGGCCCTCCCCGCCTCTGCGGCCCTTCATCATTCACCTCAACATGAACACCAACATTCATTCGGACATGCCGGAAAAAATCAAACAGGAGAATATCCACCGGGAAGTCCAGGTGGCAAGATCAGGCCCCGCATATGCCTGAATGCCTATTCCTTCAACAGACCATTACGTAATGGCACGGTGAGCCTGGAGGAAATGTTCCGCTTTGCTGCGGCAACCGGGTTCGAGGGGATCGATCTAACGGCCTACTATATCCCGGAGTACCCTGAAGTCCCCAGTGACAAAATCCTGTTCGATATTAAAAAAATGGCCTTTCGTTATGGATTGGGAATTACAGGAACTGGTGTCCGAAATGACTTTACCCTACCGGATGCCGCTGAAAGGGCCGGCCAGGTAGAACTGGTAAAGAACTGGATCATTGCCGCAAAAAAAATGGGTGCCCCGCATGTCAGGGTATTTGACGGGAAATATTCCGGGGATGAATTTACACGTGCGCAAGTAAAAACCTAGATCATTGAAGGGTTTAGGGAGTGTGCTGATTTTGGGGCCGAACATGGCGTAATGGTGGCTTACCAGAACCACGATGACTACATAGTTCATACTCCTGAAATCATCGAGATTGTGGAAGCTGTTCCCTCGGATTGGTTTGGACTAATGCTGGACATCGGAAGTCTGCCGGTCGCGAATCCTTACGCTGAAATCGAAAAGCTCATCCCATATGCCATCACCTGGCAGGTCAAGGAAAACGTGAAGACCGGCAATGGATCAACACCCACCGATATCAGGAGATTGATGGAGATCGTGGACCAATCAGGGTACCAGGGCTATTTCCCACTGGAAACACTGGGCGAGGGAGATCCCTTTGACAAGGTGCAACGGCTTTACAGCCAGGTAAGAGCGGAAATGAAATAACAGGATATCTTAAACTGATTTTGAAGCTTCCGCTCTTCCGGACCCCCCGGATAGTTTCATATATCAGCATTGTTGATATATCTAAGCGAACCTGTTGGATTGTAATTAATTTGATCCGATCATGACGATATCATATGAACAGATGGAGCAGGTTCTTAACGGCCTGTTCCTGGAAAATAGTTTTACTGAAGAAAAAGCAAGGTTATTGGCCCGTGTTTTTTCAGAGAATACCCTGTCAGGTGTCAATTCACATGGGATCAATCGCGTGCCACTGTTCATCGAATATGTGGAAAAAGGAATCGTTCAGATGGATGCAGAGGCTGAAAAAACAGCCTCATTCGGTAACATCGAACGCTGGGACGGTCATCGTGGTCCCGGTATTGTGAATGCCACAAAGTGCACCAACAGGGCCATTGAACTGGCAAAGCAGCATGGCATGGGATTGGTAGCGTTGCGAAATACGAATCACTGGATGAGAGGCGGGACCTATGGATTACAGGCAGCAGATGCAGGTTGTATTGCCCTGTTTTTTACCAATACGCAACCCAACATGCCTCCCTGGGGCGGGAAAGAAAGCCGGACTGGGAACAACCCTTTTATCGTTTCCATTCCCCGTGAACCGGATCATGTTTTACTGGATATGGCACTATCGCAATTTGCATTCGGAAAGATCCATAATTACAAGCTCAAAGGGGAACAATTGCCTTTCCCTGGAGGCTGGGACGACCATGACGAACTGTCATCTGATCCTGAAAAGATCCTGTCGAACGAACGCGGATTGCCCATCGGCTATTGGAAAGGATCTGCCCTTTCCATGGTGCTGGATATGCTGGCCGCCCTTCTCTCCGCAGGGGACTCCACCTTCAGGATTGGTCAGCGTGGATATGAAACCGGGATTTCCCAGGTGTTTCTCTGTATTTATCCGGAAATCTTTGGCGACAAGGAATTACAACAAAAGCTCATCAACGAGATCATTGATTACACGCATGACGTGGAACCGATGTCCAATGATGCTCGCACCTACTTCCCAGGCGAAAAAAGTGCCGCGACCAAAGCCCGGAATCTGATACAGGGTATTCCTGTTGACGAAGGTATCTGGAAAACTATCCTGAAACTTTCAGAGAAAACAGAACGCGATCATTGAACAAATCTTTTTGCAGGAACAACTCTTGACAAGAGCAACTATTTCTGTCGTAAAATCTATGATAAGAGATAGTTAGAATTTATTATATCATGTATTAACAATTATAAAACCCTTCGGAAGACATTGCTTCCGAAGGGTTTCATTCAAGTAGTTGTTATAAGGGAACCCTGTTATTTGTCCAATCCAAAGGCTACGTAAAGTTTACCGGGGTAATCCTCGTAGGTCCCTTCCATCAATACGCCTCCTTCTGTTTTGTCCAGGATCTTTTCCAGTTCTTTTACACTGTTTACTTCCTGGTTGTTGACAGCGGTGATAATAAAGCCAGGCTTGAGTTGTGTCTGGCTCTTCAGGATACCAGACGAGAGGGACTCAATTTTCACGCCCCCTTCAATACCTAGTTTTTCAGCTTCATCTCGGGAAAGGTCTTTAAAAGAAGCTCCCAGCTGATCCATAACCTCCATTTCATTGCTTGCAAGGATCTCATTCGTCCCTTTCCTGTTGGCAAGTACCACGTCGAAATCCATTTCCCTGCCATTGCGGTCGACAACCACCTTCACTTCATCGCCGGGACGATGTATACCTACCTGCTCAAGCAAGTCTGCTGTATTTTTTACTTCAACCCCGTCAACGGAGGTGATCACATCGCCTTCTTTCAACCCGGCATCAGCTGCCGCACTGGTTTCCATGAGGCTGTCGACATATACTCCTTCAGCTGTCTTTAATTTCTCAGCATCAACAAGATCGCCATTGATATCTCGGATCATGATACCAAGGTAGCCACGCTGCACCATGCCATACTGCAGGAGATCAGCCACAACTTTATTCACAATGCTCACGGGAATGGCAAATCCATATCCTGCATAGGATCCTGTCGGACTGGCAATGGCGGTATTGATACCGATCAATTCTCCGTTCAGGTTCACAAGTGCGCCACCGCTGTTTCCCGGATTGATCGCCGCATCGGTCTGAATAAACGCTTCAATAGCAGACTGGTCATTAATGATATTGATGTTCCTTCCCTTGGCGCTGACAATACCCGCGGTGACTGTTGCATCCAGGTTGAATGGATTGCCAATGGCAAGGACCCACTCTCCCACTTCAACATTTTCAGGGTCACCAATGGGAATTGCCGGCAGGTCATCTGATTTGATCTGTAATACAGCAATGTCGGTGGAAGGATCTGTTCCAACCACTTTGGCCTTGTAAACTTCGTTGTTGTGCAATGTGACATCAATTTCCGAAGCCTGGTCGATCACATGATTATTGGTAACGATATATCCATCCGCACTGATAATTACACCTGATCCGGTACCTCGTTGTTCAAACTTTTTGGGTGCAGGCCTCTGGGGCGTATTGCCTTCCGGTTTTCCGTAGAAATGCCTGAAAAATTCTTCCATCGGGTTTCCCCGATCGAAAGAATAGGGCATACCGCCGGTAACCTCCCGTGTGCTCGTGATGTGCACAACACTGTTCATCACATCCTTCGATACACCAGTAAAATCCAGGGGTACCAACTCACCGTCTTCCTTCACCGTATATACGGCACGATGGGAAGGTACCAGGTTCTCATTGTTTCCGATTACCACTTCCGGACGCTCATTCAAACCAAATATCATAAATGCTCCTATGGTGAGAATGCTTCCCAGAACAGATGGTATCAAAATATTCAAAAACTTTTTCATTTTATTTTCCTCCTCTTTTATATTAAGTAAGATTGAGTTTCAGATTAAAATATTTTTAATTCATATTATTTTCCTACTAATCGATCAAATTTAATACCAGTAACAGGTCCGAATCCACCCTTCATGGTTAAAATATCTTAATGAAATGTTAAGAAAGGTAAAATAGCGGCACCAAGAGTAGTTTTGAGAAAAACCGCAGGGAACTCAATCGGAAAGTTCAGCCTTATTTAAGACATAAATATTATAATGCGTATCAGCGTAAATGAGTTGATCCGGAGGAAGCTTTACACTGACGTCATCATCTGTTGATTATGATAAGAAGTAATTGGATTAAGACGATATACATTCTTTTGCAATTAATTCATATAATATGATTCATATTGTAATCCTTCATGGATAACTTAATCACTGGTGGGGAGAGCACCTCTGATTTTGGAATCATATTGGAACGCAACCTGGGACTATACACTTTACAGTGAAGGAATGCTTAGCATCATTGGAAGAGACTTCATGCATTTAATTCCATTTCAGGAAATTGTTCGCCCCCCCAGGAATCTATCTCCTAAGAACAACCCAAAAGAAACACTAGGGAACGTACAAAATAGTCAAATAATAAACACATTTCACATAATTGAGTAGGAAGATAGGGATAATTTCCCTATCTGTCCTCTCACACCACCGTG
>CAYOSB010000008.1:0-39246 GCA_964406495.1 uncultured Bacteroidaceae bacterium
ATGTCCTTTTGTCATTGCTCCGCTGAAAAATCTATTCCCAATGATGAGGGTTTCATTCTAATTCAAAATATATTGCTGAATGCCATTTTCGATACAAATCACCTCTTCCAGCATTTCGGGATAAATCACAACTCTAATGTTTGTACAAGGATTTTCGTTGTTTTCTTTTAAATCATTAGTTTCCACAATCAGTAAATTCTGAGAATCCTTCCACTGAAAGTTAATCATCTCGTATTCTCCGTCCAGATAATCATATGATACCCCATCGTCATCATAATAAAGAAACGTTCCATCATCTCCGCTATAAATCTTTAATGTCATCATCTCAGCTACATCTTCATTTGCATACTGGCGAACAGGATCAAATGGAATAATACTGCCTGATTTAACAAAAACAGGGATCCTTCCAATCCCGGAAAAAACAGATAATTTCTGCTTACCCGGATATTTTCGATTTGTCCAGAAATCATACCACGTTCCCTCAGGAACATATACTTGCCTTGAAAATACACCTTGCTGTGTAACTGGTGCAATTAGCAAATCACTTCCCCACATATACTGGTCCTCTATCTCATGACACATCTTGTCATCCGGAAACTCAAGCCACATTGGCCGCATCATTGGTATTCCAGTATTAACAGTATGCCATGTCATAGAATAGTTATAGGGCAAAAGCTGGTATCGAAGGTTAAGGTATATCCGGCAGATCTCTTCAACCAGCGGATTATTGAAGTTTTCTTCAATTGGTGATCCCCTTCCAAATATATCAGCATCCATTTCGAGTACACCGGGATCACCCATATTCCATCCCCAGGGCAGACGAAGCTGCCAGGTCCTGCCATGAGCCCTGAATGATGGAGAAAAGCAACCAAATTGAAACCATCTCAGGTATAACTCTGATGTTAATTGAGATGTGGGATTAAAACCACCAATATCACTCCCCCAAAAAGGTGACCCTGATATTGAAAATGACAAACCATTCGCTACCTGCTGCTCGAGGGATTCCCAGGTTGAAAACACATCACCCGACCAAACCCATCCGCCATATTTTTCCATGCCAGCATACCCGGTTCTATGAAGGCTGAAGGGTCGTCGGTTGCCAAACTGGCTGAGCGGCCCTTCATAATACATTCGGTGCCTTGCAAGTTTTGATTGAGGTGAAAGATTGTCCCCTTCATCGGGCCAGAAGCCAGTAATTCCCCTTTCAAGCAGATGAGCGTGCCGGGCCCAATAATTCTTTACATGTGCACTATCATCCAAACAAATATCTTTATCGGTCATACTGCCATAAAGTTTTTTCGGAGGGGCAGTGATATGCAGCACAGGTTGAAAGTTCCAATCACGCAGGCATGAAATGATGCTATCCGGCTTATCAAAGAAGCCTTTGTTAAATTCAAATGAACCATGCCCGAGGTTCCAACCCGAAGGAGAGAAACCAGTTCCGAGATAGATCAGCGCATCACAGGGTAATTTTTTCTCTCTGAAAGTCCTGGCGATCCGTGTAATCTCATCAGGTTCAGTTATTGTTCTATGACCCTGCATATACCCCAACGCCCATTTTGGAGGCAGTAAAAGACCTCCCTTTAGTGCTGAAAACTCCCGGAGTATGGATTTTATGTCGTTCCCAACAAACAGAACGATGTCAATCACATTGATGTCCTCTTTAAACACAATGTTACCAACAGAATCTCTTAAGTCAAAATCACAATTCAATGGTTGGTTTACATAGATACCCCATTTATCCAGGCTCAATACAAACGGAATAGGAACTGACGCCCCGAAAAGGGCATATTCATCTTTTAATTGACCTGCTTGCATTGTATGGTAATTGTTCCTTCGATCAATTCCGTTTTTACCAGCCCCAAGTCCGGAAAGCAAAGACTCCCCTGTCTTAAACAGCAACTCAGATTTTTCGGTGTCAAAAGTCAATGATTGGATCAGATTCCCCCGATCCGTTTTAAACTGTACAGAAAGAGGATAATCTTTCAACTCAATGCGTATGTCCTCTGAGTTTACATACTGCTCATTCTGAACGTCAGATGACTCTATTAAGCGTTTATTGTGCTCAATACCTGACAAAAAATTATTCTCTCTAAGAAGGCTTTCCCTGTCACTTTCAGGGGAATAAAACAAAATGCGGTATGCATGATCAGATATTCTGAACACAGCAATGTTGCCTTTGCCGGTATGATGTTCCGATCCAATACCCTCATATGGAACTATCAGAAAAAAGCAGCAAAACAGGATATAAAAAAAACAATTCAATTCTGAGCGCAATGTTTATTACTTCAAATAATGTTTCAACTTAACAATTTCACTACCGGCCAATATGATTGCTCCAATCCCATGGAAATCATTTACCGGTGTTGGTCTGTCATAATAATATGCCAGATCCGTCTGTATGCCTGTACCCTTACAGACTCCATGTATATTGTAATCACTATCAATTTTTTCTAAAATTCCATTCCATCCGTTCAGAGCTACAGAGGCATACCTTATATCGAGCCATCCCTGGTTAATTGCAGTAGCCACCGTATAAGTAAACATCGCCGTACAGGATGTCTCCAGATATGAATCTTGTTTGTTTAATAGCTGATGCCACAAACCTGAAGATGATTGATATTCAGAAATAGAGATAATTTGATCACTAAGTATACGAATTAAGTGTTCTTTTTCCGGATGTCCTTCGGGCATATTTAACAGCAGCATCGTCTGGGCCATCATTGCCCAACCGTTTGCCCGCCCCCAGTGAGCAACTCCTGTCCTTCCAAGATCATCATAATAACAGTGTTTAAAAAGGCCTTCATTTTCATCCCATAGATAACTGGCAAATTGGTTTACCTGTTGAACAGCCAGGTCAAGGTATTTGGTGTCTTCTGTAATCTGATACATTTTCCCTAAAAACGGCACGCTCATAAAAAGATCATCAAGCCATACAGTCTTTTCATATGGCAATACTCTTGCAAAAGTTCCATCCTCCAGGCGACATACATCATTGACCATAAAACTTGCAGCACGCTCCAGATAATCGCTATATATGTCGACATTTTCTGTTTTATTTACTTCAATTAAAGCTGCTCCAAGGGCTCCACAATCATCCAGCCAGTCCATTCTGAAAAAACCGCGAAAATCGTACGGCTGCACACCGTTCTCATAGAGTTTCCCCAGGTACTCTTTCTGGGAAAAAAAGTATCGATAAAATGCTGACACATGATCTGAATACTTCTCATCATTCAACAGGTCAGTCAAATGCTGGAATGAAAGCATTATAACGCCGTTAGAATACTTCCAATGGTTATAAATGCTTTCAATGCGAATTGTTTTTCTGATATCAAGATTATCTGAATTTGAAAAACGTTCATTCGTGCTTCGATCGATGAGTGTAAATGTTGTTTCTTCTATTACTTTTTCGGCAACAGCTCGAAGCAGTTCCCTGTCGCTCTCGGTGTCGTATTGACAATTAACATATATACAGGGCATTATAACAATAAGCAATAATACAATCAGCCTTTTCATTTTGGTCAAAGTTCAATTATTATAAATTATTCGGACTCTCTCTTTCAGATATTTTAAAGATCTTCTGATTTGCGTTTCAACAGTATTCACTGATATGTCCAATACATTTGAAATCTCAGCATATGAAAGTCCCTCTTCTCTGTTCAGCAAAAATATTTTGCGACGCCGCTCAGGCAATTCATTGATTACTTTTTCAATATTTAACTTTAATTCCTGATATTCAACTACTTCACTAGTTTCTTCGGAATTAAATCTTTCGCCGTCATTGTTCCTGATGTTAGCTGAATGTTTGTGTATATATGTATTGTATCTCAAATAATTGAGTATGCTGTTTTTTGAGATCGTAAATAGATATGAAGAAAACTTCATATCTTCATTGATTGTTTTTCTGGATTCCCAAACCTTAACAAAAACACTCTGAACAATCTCCTCTGCCTCCGACTTACCCAGATAATTGCAAGAAAACAAGAATACTCTTTGTTGGTACTTGTCAAAAATGCATTTAAATGCATAAGCATTATCCTCCTTTAACATTTTAACCAGTATTTTCTCATCCAGCGTCATAATTAAAAAAGAAAAAATGAAATTAGTGATTGGCAATGCCTGGGTGTAAACTTCTAATAAAAATAGGGATACGCAGGGTCACCTATTTTCTTCATCTCCATTTTAAGTTTTTCAACTAAAGATGAAACCAACTCTGGACTTTTATCTGCAATATTCATAACCTGAAATGGATCTTCAACATTGTTATAGAGAACTGTATCCATGATACCCTCACGGGTATAATTCATGCTCATGGTATATTTCATGGTACGTATACCTCTTGCACCAACTTCAGGCCGTTTATAATTCATTTTCAAATATATCTGTGATTCCGGGATTGAATCAGAAGTACCTTCTGTTAAAAATGAAGCAATTGACCTACCCTGAACCGTTACTGGGATTTTATCACCAAGACCAAGCAAGTCTATTATTGTAGGGTAAATATCGGGTACTGATAACATAAGATTAGTATTTCCGGGAGTAATAGTTGAGGGATATCTTATGATAAATGGTATTCTCATGGATACTTCATATGGATTGTTTTTCGTTGGTTCCCCATGCATGCCAAGATTACAACCATGATCTGACATAAATATGACAATCGTATTTTCAGACAATCCATTCTCTTCCAATGCGTTTAGAATCCTTCCAAACTGTTCATCAACACCTGTTACCATTGCATAATAGGGGATCACGTTTTGCACAAAATGGCTTCTCCACTTCGATTTCGGGTCAATATTGGGTCTGCTGGCAAGGGAGTCTACATTTAGGTTTTTATATAGATTTAAGTATTTATCAGGCACCTGATTGTATGGAGTGTGGGGTGGATTCATTGACACAACAAGGGCAAAAGGATCCTCTGCATTACGATAACTTCCATCCCTGTTATTAATATAATCTATTGCGATATCAGCCTCATGTATAGGTCCCCATTCGTCAACATAATGAAAACCATCACGGTCAGCATCCGTGGACCAATACATTGGATTCATATGCCGATCATACGTTCCATATGCATACCAGAAATCAAATCCATGACGGCGTTCTGGCGGACACCATTCGTTCCACTTAATATTTCTTTCCGGGCTGTTATTATAGGTATCTACATAGGGCTCTCGAGGTGCATCCAGGTGCCATTTACCAATGTAACCCAAACTATAACCATTATTACTTAATATATCAGACCAACACGTGTCTGAAACCGACAATTCATTATGAGGACGTGCTGAATTACAATTGCTTACCACACCATTCCTGTGAGGATATTTTCCGGTCATAAACATGGCTCTAAACGGACTGCATAAGGGGTAATTGCTAACTGCCTCTGCAAGATACAGGCCCTCCTGTGCAAACTGATCTATATTGGGAGTTAATACCGGTTCCAGATCAAGAAAACCCATTGTCTGGGCCCGCATCTCATCCGGAAAAACAATGAGCAGATTAGGTCTCACATCGCTGTCTTTTGAATTTCGATCAGCCGTGACACAACTTGAACATAGCAAAAGATAAAACAATAATATATATATAAATCTGATTTTTTCCATTTTGATATTGGTAGCTTAATAAATCAATTTAACTCTAAGATTTTTCTGTTAAACGCATAAGGGCCTCTACATAATAATAATCAGCATAGATTAGCGGGACATCAATCTCTGCATTATGCGGTATACTTCCAACACTGTGATCCAGTATAAAGCCATGCTTCTCTCCATTAAAATTTCGGTAATCACCAGTTGATAACTCTTTTATTATTGTAAAAGCCTGTTTTAAATAATCTGCATCAGAATAATCATTAAGTTCGATTAATGCAGAGGCAATAATTGCTCCGGCAGATGCATCTCTTTGGATTTTTGATGATGCGGGCGCTTTAAAATCCCAGTATGGAATCCCATCTTCCGGAAGATTACCAAGGATATATTCAGCAATAGCCTCAGCGTGCCTAAGATATTTAACATCTTTCGTGTACCTGTAACACATTGTATATCCATATAGGCCCCATGCCTGGCCTCTGGCCCATGATGATTCATGCGCATAACCCTGCGCAGTCTGCTTACTTCGGATTTCTCCGGTCTGACTGTTATAGTCAACAACATGATATGAACTGTAATCTTCTCTGTAATGATTTTTCATAGTCATGTCAGCATGACTTACAGCCATGTTCCAGTAGATAGAATCACCGGTAAGCTGCGTTAATCTAAACAACAACTCAAGGTTAACCATGTTATCAACTATAACCGGAAAATCCCATCCTCTTTTTGACATCCATCCATTATCTGTTTTATTGTTCACCGTCCAGGATTGGAGACAACCAACGTTTTCATTATATCGTGCTGCCAACGTATTACCAGCATCAATTAATATGCTTTTCATAGCAGGATCCTGGGTGAGAGCAAAACCCTTTCCAAAAGAGTTGCAAAAGACGAAACCGAGGTCGTGACTTTTTTTATAAAAGCGTTGATTTACAAGCATATTCTGGAAGTAAATGGCTGCATCTTTATAGCCCTGATCTTTAGTATAGTCATAAACATTCCAGCAAATACCAGGAAAAAAACCGGAAACCCAGTCCCATTTCGGGCTACACCATGTTTGTTTCCCTTGATCATCAATCGACTTTGGAAGGCGGTCTGCTTCTTTACTATTTTCAAGCAATACATCAAACTGATCCAGAAGACTCTCCATGCGCTTCTCTGCAAAACGTTTGTAGGCTGCTTCGCTTATATCTTCTCCTGCACAACTGCCCAAAAAAACAACGAGTGCTATTGCGATAACATGTCTATCAATTCTATTTTTAAGCATATTCAATATTTATTTACCTTTTTAATTCCTAATACTTTGAAAGCCAGAACTATTATATGGTTGTTAGTTAATAAGATTTCTATCTGAATAATAAGCTTAATTATCCATTAGGGTCACCAGTTAAAAACCTTCCCTGAAACCCGAAATATTTATATTGACAAATCCATTCTCAGAATATTCATTACGGTTATTATAATATAAATCCCTACTGGCAAACTCTGAAATCAGAATGCTATCATAATCATTCTCAATAAAATCAATCATTAAATAATCAGATGCTGCTGATGGAAATAATAAAAAGCGTTTATTCATAGAAGAGATTTGTTTTTGAGTGGCTGTCGAATTAGAAAATTCCAATTCATGCTCACCTCCAGGCACAAAGACAGTAACCCAGAGATCTACTTCAGAATCGATTATATCTGCTTGTTCCCCATCAATATTTATACTGTTGATTCCTGGAGAATAGAATGTTACATTTGCGCCTTCTGTACCTGTATTGATCTTTCCTTTATTATTACGAACATGTAGGCTTATGTTATTATCCGATGAAAAACCTGTGCGAATCTCTTCCCCATCGCTATAATAATTTCCTTTTCTGACAAAATAGAAATTGCTATCGTTGTTTCTACTTCTAAAAACAGTAGCCTTACCTTGAAAACTGATATTTCCGAAAATAACAATCTCAGAGCCGTCTGACTCCAATGCCACATCGGTTACTGAACCTCCCAGATTCAGCACTGCACCGGAATAGACTGAGTTGCAAACCCGGATTATCGATGGCTTTGGATGTGTAAAATCGTTTGGAGAGAATATGGTCAAAAACCTTGATTCTCCTGAAGCGTCAACACTATATTCAGGATAGAGATATTTCCCTTCAAAACTTTCGGCATAATTACAAATGGCACCACTCTTTACCTGAACATTGTTAGGTTCAGTCGCCAAAAAAATATTAAGCTTAATGTCTTTATTGGGTTCGAAGGTTTTTGGATGTATAGCAAACTCATATTCCTTATTGGCATTTAACACCGTCACATTATCTGCATGCGGGTGCCAGGCTGCATATACCTTATGAGAAGGTTCATTTGGTATTACCTCATCAAAAGTCAGAATATATCCGGGATAATCCCCCTCAGGATGAACAAAAACCAGGTTTCTTATATGTTGACCATTATTGATCGCCTGGGCTGACAAACCACTGGCATAATCAAATTTCTCTGAAACAAAGCCATCAATTATGCCACCACCAGTGCGTCTGAAATGATTCTTTTTATTGATTTGAACAGTATTTCCAGCTTCAGCTGTGTGATGTATATAGTTCCATGAATATTCTTCCCAACCTTTAGCTGCATTATTGTAGCCAGCATTTTGCATCACGATCTCACCATAAGCACAGATATTTAATGCATTTATTTCGTAATGAGCATGACCGTAATCCTCACCTTCATTTGGGTTCCACATGGCAACAGATACAGAATTTTCATTCAGGTTATCTTCCATGAACCATGCTCCTCCGGTAGGAAATATGCGGCTAACCGGGGCAATAGGATCAACAATCTCATCGTCGATTGAAAGGTAAAAAAGCAATGTAGGTTCAGGCTTTGACGCTGGCCATCTGGCCCATGAAGCATAACCAGCTGCAAGCTCGCTGAATCTGCCTACACGGTAAGTCGGTGATCCGTAATGAAATGCTACTGATTTTGGAGCTGTATCTCCAAAGGGGTTGGTATATTTAAATGGTGTGGGAACGTATCCAAATAACCATTCATAGAAGTTGATCATCATTGGATCATCATAATAATTCCACTCTCCGGTAAACTCCAACACGTCCATGAAATGGGATTTTGCATCCCTCTTGTGTGCCAACCTGGCAGCTGCATATCCGGTACCATCAGACCATATGCCATCATCAGTAATTAGTCTAGATAGCTTATTGTAATAATCAGCTTTTATCTCTTCGATGCGGGGGCGATTCGTACCTTTATAAATTTCCCAAATCCCGGCACATCCATATCGGTTCAGTGACCAACAATCCCAGCCCTCCGATTCTTTCACATCGGGATCGTATTTGATCTGGTAATAATATTCCGCCATATCCGCCAATTTCTGTTCAATCTCAGATAAGTCACCTGGTGACAATTCATCATGGATTATATCCAATGCAAGCACAGAGCTAAAAAAAGCATTCCCAACCCGGTTTACGATCCAGTTATGACTTGTTACTCCAAGTTTAATCTCAGGTCGTTGTGCATAGATCACATCCCATTTTTTAAGAGCTTCGGCAATCTTTGCTGCATAATTTGTACGGTACTGCTGATCGAGGATATAAGCCAGCGCTCCATGGGCACATATGGCCCTAATCCTTTCAGGATCTGATGTTACCGACAAAGTATTAACCTTAGTTATTGCACCACTTTTCATAGTGCTCCAGGGCTCTTTGGATGACTTGGCAATTAGAGATTCATACTCACTCTTTTTTACCAATAAAAAGGGATGTTCCTGTGCATTCAATGATGTACCGAAAAAGCCGACTAGCAACAAAAAACGCTGCGTAAATAATATTGAGCAGATCAACCTTTCACGTAAAAAACATCTATTTTCCATCCATCTAATGATTAAGCATCAAGGATATTTGCAGAAAAACTAACAACCAGCTATTTTAAAGTATCATAGGATACATATTATCCTCAATCTTTTAAGAGTTACAGGTTGGCTCTCTGAAGCCAACCTGCAATCTTAAAAACTACTACTAAAACTACTAACTAAACTACTATAAACTTATACTTAACGATGAAAAATCAGCAACAAAAAACACGTCCTGGTCTGCTCACGGGCATGGAATTGTATCGCATATAACCTGCTTCACCGTTCTTATCCCAGATGTCGTCTTTGGCAACAATAATTCCACGTTCGCCGCTCTTTTCAAGATAGATAACTATACCTCCTGTATGTTCATCCCCCACCTTTAATGGCTCTGGTTGAGCAGGAACTGAGTCGGTCAACATTATCACGCCATCAATTTTAATGGTACTGTTTTCTCATACGATTTTGTTTTTTTGGGCTTAATAGTAATAATGTTCAACATACATCGTAATTATACAAACATTGACATTACCAAAATTATTGACAAACTGGAATTGGAATGATGTGAATAATCTTTTTCTGTTCAAAAATCATATGCGAACCCCAACTGCCTCTATTATTGAATGTTACAATTTTTGTGTTAAAAAATCATTAAGTATATATGGACAATATTTGAGTTTTCTGTACAATTTAAAACCTTGATATAAATCTCAATTGATATAAATCTCAATTTAAGCGGTTTCAAGAAATCATTCGGTCCGGACGTAAGATAGAGTTATCAAATAATCCTTATTTTTACATAAGAAATAGTAAGGCGCGATCGATAAATCATTACCATGCAAGTTTTGTTTTATTTCCAAAACACTATCATAAAAAATTGAAGTATATTTTATTACATATTAATATTTCTGAATCTCAAGAAAGACTGCCTTTTTTTAACCGGAGCAAATTTACCTGTTTTATCCTGGCAATATCTACTGTTGTAATTCTTAATTCCACTTTAACCTTAATCGCTCAGCCATTCACTTTTTCAAAAATCGGTCTTGAGCAGGGATTGTCACAAATATCCGCGTTAAGCCTTGAACAGGATGATCTTGAGAGAATTTGGATCGGAACGGCAAACGGTCTCAACTGTTGGGACGGCGCAAGAATGAGATCCTTTTTTCCTGTAAGAGGAGATACTGCAACCTTGATCGACCCAGGCATCCTGGATATATGCAAACACCACCAGGAGTTTTGGCTGTTATCAGAATCCGGATTCACAAGGTTCGATGTCGAATTGGAATCTTTTAAGAGATACCCCTTTCATAGTCCCAATTGCATTACTGTATTTGACGATACTGTCATTGCAGGTAAATCTGAAGGTCTATTCTATTTTGATAATGGAAAGGATCGGTTTATAAAATATAGTGGAAAATTAGGATCCCTGAATAATATTTCCTCCATACACCAGGATAATAGTGGGGTTTTGTGGATAGGGCTTTCAAACGGTCAACTTTACTATTACCAGGAACGTATCGATGCATTGAATGAACTGGAATTAAAGAATTCGTCAGAGGTCACATCAGTATGCAAAGATCATAGGGGGCATATCTGGGTGGGCACAAATGACAATGGATTATTTATTTATAACCCTGACAAGCGTAATATTTCCAGAATTAGCACGAACACTTCACCGCTCAGGTTCAATAATAACGCAGTAAGAGATATTGTTGAAGATAAGTCAAACAGAATTTGGGTCGGAACATATACTGGTTTATATTCTATTAATAGTGATAGAGATGGTCTGAATCTGATTACTTCTTCTGACAATAATCCGCATGCTCTCAGTCACAACTCAATTTTTTCATTGCTCCTTGATAAACAAGGATCTCTTTGGATTGGAACATACTTCGGAGGGGTAAATTACAGTAACATCTCTAATAACCCCATCCTCCATTATTCAAACCTTTCATCTGACATTCTGCTTAGTCACCGGGTTATTGGCCAGATGATTGAGGATGAGAAGAAGAATATATGGATTGCGACCGAAGGAGGGGGACTCAACTATTACAATCGCGATGAGAACACAATCAGCGTTTTCAGTATTAGTGATGATTCAAAAGGACTATCACAAAGAAATGTAAAATGTCTTCAACTGGAGAAAGACTTTCTACTGCTCGGTCTGTATCGCGGAGGATTAAATATTATGGATTTAAAAACAAAAACATTCAAAAGATATATACCCTCTGAATATGATAAATATGCACCTGAAACCGTTTGGTCGATTACCAATTATTATGACAAATATCTTTTAGGCACTACGGAAGGTATCATTATGTTCGATCCTGAGAGTGAAGAGTTCTCAAAGTTCATTACTGATAATAAACTCCATCAGAAAATTGGCAATAATATAAATTACCTTCTATTTGATAGTTTCGGGATATTATGGATTGCAACACAAAATCGAGGCTTAATCTCTTATGATGTTGAAAATAAAACCCTTGAACAATATACTAAAAATGAATTCGACCCTAATACCATTGGCTCAAATGCCATCCATCAAATTTATATAGACTTGCATCAACGGCTTTGGGTAGCCACGAAAGGTGGTGGATTGAGCTTGTTTGACAGGGAGACGAAGAGCTTTACAACCTTTAACAAGAACCTTCACAATCTGCCAAGCGATTTTATATATGGAATTGTCGAATCGCGCTTTGGAAACCTTTGGATATCTACGAGTAAAGGACTTTCCAGGTTTGATGTTGAAAAGCAACTTTTCTATAACTATGATTTTGGAAGTGGCTTTCCTCTCCATGAACTAAATTACAGTGCATTGATGTTAACAAGAGAGGGAGAGTTGTTTGTGGGAGGAATAGATGGACTCATATCCATAAATGAACAGGACCTGATAACTATTCCGCGGGGACTAAAACTACACTTTTCCTCACTCATGGTAAATAACAAAGAGGTGTATGCTGGTGATGAAACCGGAATTCTTCAAAAAGCAATACCCTTTGCTAAAAAAATCTATTTAAAACCGAAGCATAGGGTTTTTACAATTAAATATGCCTCTAACAATTACAACCTGATACCAAAAAATAAGTACCAATACAAACTGGAAGGATTCGATTCAGACTGGATCAATGCCGAATATCATACGTCGGTTACCTATACCAATCTCTCCCCAGGGAGGTATTCATTAAAAGTAAGGGGATTAAATGCAATTTATTCACCAATTACAGATCCGATTGAATTAGAGATAATTATTCCTCCACCTTTTTATAAAACAACTATTGCCTATATTCTTTATGTGCTGTTCTTTTTATTAATGTTAGGTTTTGTAAACTACTCAATTCTCGGAAGAATCCGTTTAAAAGAACAACTAAGAGCTGAAAATGCTGATAAACAAAGAATTAGCGAGTTAAACATGTCTAAACTAAAGTTTTTTACAAACATCACTCATGAGTTTATTACTCCGCTGACCCTTATAATCAGTTCCATAGAAGGAGTCATCGAAAACAATCAACTATCGCCCTTGATAAAAAGAAAGTTATACTCCTCTTTTAAAAATGCAATTAGACTAAAAGAGTTAGCAAAAGAACTTCTCGAATTCAGGAAAATTGAACAGGGTTTCCTCAAACTCCGTATCGAAGAAAAGAATATTACAGAGTATTTGCATCACATTTTCGAGGTTTTCGCAGAAATTGCAAGAGAGAAGCAGATCTCATATCAGTTTCACTCAACCAATAATGAATTGATGGTATGGTTCGATCCCTTCCAATTAGAGAAAGTAATTATGAATCTATTATCCAATGCATTCAAGTATACTCCTGAAAAGAGTGGGGTCATTGAGCTTTCGTTGGAAGAAATTGATGACTCCGTAATTATTTCTGTGGTCGATAACGGAAAAGGGATACCAGACAATGAGATCAACCGGATTTTTGACCGATTTTTCCAACAGGAAGAAAATATGGATCTCAAAACGCAGGGTACCGGCATAGGTCTTGCCCTGTCTGAGAGTATTGTTAAAGCTCATAATGGAAGTATAACCTGTAGTAGCAAGAAAAATGAAGGTACCTGTTTTTCAGTTAAGCTTAGAAAGGGGGATCACCATTTCGATAAAGATATTCTTTCAGAGAAAAAAAATGAATATGAGCTCCAGCCAAATGAACAACTCATAAGTTTAATGAGAAAAAAGCAATTCAAAGATGATGAAATCAGGATAAAAGAAGATTCGCCAACAATGCTTATCGTCGAAGATGATCAGGAGATGTTAGATATGGTGAAAGACATGTTTAAAACAGATTATCGAATTGAAATGGCAACGAATGGAAAAGAAGGGCTGGAAAAAGCAATTAAAACCTTACCTGATATTATTATTTCTGATGTAATAATGCCTGAGATGTCGGGTATTGAATTATGTCAAAAAATTAAAAGAAATATTACAACCAGTCATATCCCTATCATCCTTCTTTCGGCTAACAGTGAAGAGGAAAAGCGAATTGAAGCAACAGAAGCGGGTACTGACGAATACATTACTAAACCTTTCAATGCAAGACTATTATACGCAAAGGTTGAGAACCTGTTTCAGACAAGGAAGCTTTTGCAGGAAAATTACAAATACGATCCCCAACAAAAATTAAAAAATATCACAAAATCACCTGTTGACAGAGCTTTTATTGAAAAGGCTCAGGCTGTTATCATAGAACATTTAACGGAGCCTGATTTCTCAGTGGATAGATTTGCGGAATTAATGAACCAGAGCAGATCTCTGTTCTTTAACAAAGTAAAAAGTATTTTTGGGAATACGCCAAATGATTTGATACAGACCATTCGACTTAAAAAAGCAGCTGAACTACTATTAAACAATGACGGCAAAACGATATCAGAAATTGCATATGAAGTTGGATTCAGCTCATCAAGATATTTTACACAGTGCTTTAAAAACCATTTTGGAACCACCCCTTCTAAATATGGAAAAACTCCTGAAAATGATTAAAAGCTAAAGGTTTTATTTTTTTTATGTGTTTATTGCATGCTGCATTACATTCCTTTAATGTTCAAAATGACCTTCGTCCCAGGTGTCTGTTCTGAAAGACATAGCGGGCAAGCCAAATGAGTTGAAGAGTGTAGGATTTGAATCATTCAACCAGAGATATCTGAAATGCCGGGGTTTATCAACTTTCGGATGATACACAACAATTTTATCATTCATCATTTTAGAGCTTGCGGGATAAAATACCTTGTTCTCGCCAGCGATATAGAATGAAGGTTTCCCCCCGTAATCCCCGGAAAAGAACAGTTTACCACCATTAGACCGAACATCAATAATAAGGGTGCTGTCAATTATTTGGTAACCATTGAATGTTGGTCCGATATAGGAGAGACTATCTATCCCGTAATTATTATTAAGCGCAATTAATGACAAACGTCTGCCAACTTCAGCCTTAAATGGTGGGTGTATATCATACAAACAGCCTAAATCTTGTGTGGAAGCCATGCCGGTATTCGGTAAAGAAAGTGCTTCTCGCTGTGCTTCAGAGATTTTTGCGGCACCAGATTGGTCACTATATGAAAAAGGAGCTATTTGAACGAAATAAAAAGGGAATCCTCCATTACTCCACTTTTTCCGCCAGGAGGAAATAAGGTTAGGAAACTGCCTTTTATAGAGATCCGGATCCGAAACGTTAGACTCACCCTGATACCAGATTACACCGGCAATCCGATAGTTCAGTAAAGGTGCGATCATTGCATTGTACAATACTGAGATCCCTTTTTGAGGGTTTTTTACATAATAAATGCTTTCAGGCAATTCCGGTTTGGTTAGTAAAAAGCCTTGAGAATAGTCAGACATGGCCATTTCATAGTAGGTACTGTCTGCATGAAACCTGCTGTAATACTTTTCGAAACGCTCAAGCATCTGATCGTTATTCATCATATCTTTTGGGGTCCATGCCTCAACCGGTGTTCCCCCCCATGTAGATTGTATCATACCAACAGGAACATTAAGATGCTTATATAATTCCCGTCCAAAAAAGTAACCAACCGCAGAGAATGACAATACACTTTTCTGTGAACAAACTACCCACTCTCCCTTACAAATCTCTAATGGTGCGATGGACTTCGCAGATGCCACTTTAAAAAACCTTATCTCCTGATAATCTGCATTTCGAGATTCTTCTAAAAAGTTGGTAACTGGCTTTTGACGAGGGGTAAGTCCAAGAGGTTTCGCCATATTTGATTGTCCGGAGCACAACCAAACTTCACCCAATACAATATTCCTAATGATTAACTCTCCAGAGCCCTCCACAGTCATTGTGTAAGGCCCGCCTGCCTCACCGGGTTTTACTGATGTTTGCCACTTACCTGTCAAATCAGTAGTTGTTGTTTCAACGCTATCGGTCCAGGAAGGGTTTACAAACACAACCTGACCCGGTTCATCCCACCCCCAAATCATGACATCTGTATTCTGCTGAAGACACATGTTATCGGATATCAATGAGGGCAACCTTAACTGCGACAGCAATTCAGTTGCAAACAGGATCAAAACCAGAAAGATGATGTTGGTTTTCATTATATCCGGCCTTTTTCTATTTCTCTATCAATCCAATTTTCTCGAACGGGATCTGCTTAATACCAAGCCTTGATGCAGGGGAGTTTTGTTTCAATAAAAAACCTTCATCTTCAAAACCTGCGAAAAGCGGATCGGCAAACAGGCTTGCCTGGTCCAAGCCTAGTGATTTAAGTTCAGAAAGTTGCTCCTGAAATCCTACATCTGTTTTTGAATAATAGATATTTGAATCGATACTGCAATCTGTTAATGAAGGAACCGAACCGGAGGGAAACCTGTTGGGATTAAAAACCCCTTTAATAATCCTGGCCTTACCATCCAAATGCAAACAGATGTTGTTCTTAATCTCACTCCCACGAATGGGTCCCAGTGGAGCTATAAGAATATATTCGCTTTTCGGAACCTCTACACCTATCTCTGTATAAACTCTATTGCAATCAATAATATAGTTATTTCGAACAATATTGGGATGTTTGATAACAATACCACTGTTTGAGAACTTATAAATAATATTCTCATAAATCTCAGCATATTTTGTCATGTCATCACCCCGAATGATTCCATGTAGTCCGGGCGAAAGATTGTGATGCAGGTAATTTCTCCGAACGACTGTATTATAACCGGTACCAGAAAGATAGATCGCATTCCCATCGGATATTGTCGTCACTACATTGAAAATTTCATTGTATTCGATAATGTTATGCGTGGAAAAGAGGTATGGAAACATCTCGTCCCATTCAAATATTTCTCCAATTTCATCAAATCGGACAGATCCAATAATTTCCCTTATTCCAGCCTTTCTTTTATTAAAGAATGAGGGCCGGGGTCCACTTACAACAATTCCGCTATTAGGCTGGTCATAAACCAGGTTATGAGCAATCCTGTTATATCCACTTTGCCAGATAAAGATACCGGGACTATGCGTATAGGCCTGACCACAATCAAATATCTCATTACTAATAATAAGATTCTCTTTGTTCAAGTCTTTCAGGCCGGGACCATAACCCGAAAACAACAGCGCAGTGCCTCCCAGGTGATAAAACTTACAATCCGCAACAGTATTATTTATTGACATAAAGTCAAATCTCAGTCCCCCACTACCACTTGATCGAAAAACACACGCTTTAACGCTACAATCTTCCGAATCTATGAAACGAAGCAGTGCATCAGATTTAGCATACAATGCCCAGTCATGTTGAAGGCCGATATCTCCTGAAGCCCATGTATCACGCTCCCCATGAGCAAATTCAATCCCGCGAAAATGAATATTCCTCAGCGGTGCTCCCTTTTCCTCATCACCTTCAACGCGCACCAATTCCTGCAATTTTGGAATTACAGTCACACCGGGTTCTCTATTATTCACTGGCCAGTAGTATACTCTGTTTTCTGGTGTATTAAGCACCCACTCTCCAGGTTCATCCAAATACTCAAGTGCATTGCTCACCCATAAATTTGACTCCTCGGTATGAATCCATTTCATTCGCTCAATTTTATAAGTAGCTGGAATAGTTACCTCCGCTGTTCCCTGGGCAGTATTTACAGAACGTAGCGGTAAAATATTCAGTACCCAAGAGCGCCCAGGTCGCAATACCACCTCTATGTCCTTTAGATTGGTCCAATTCTTAAGTGAGCCTGGGGGAAAATAAAAAAGTGAACTATCCGTAGCTGTTTCATCAGGTTCATCAGTTTGAAAACCTTCAGATATTGCAGCATAGACTGGAATATCATTATCGAAAAGCACCTTAAAAGCAGGCACTGTATTATCCATTTTTGAAAGATCCAGCACCCATACGTTACCTTTGCAGATCTCGGGCAAGTTGTCTGGACTTTCCTGAAGTCTCCTCCAGCCAGAAAGTATCTCTCCGGCAGTGAATACCGGTCTTTCATCGGGATATGCCTGGATGGTTATCTTATTACCAGAACCAAACTTTTCTCCTGACAAAACTGCTGTTTCTTCGAATTGATACGTTCCTTCGCGAAAAAATATATCGATCTCTGAACCAATTCCTGAATCAATGATTTCTTCTGTTTTAAATAATGCGGCATGTAAAGTTGCTAAAGGTGCTTCGATCGTACCGCTGTTCCTGTCATCTCCGTCCGGGGAAACGTATAATTTGAAATGACCTTGATTTTTGCAACCAAAGCAAAAGATCAGGCATAGAATTATGTAAAAGGTCCCGCTTCTCATAATATTCTTCTGCATTTAATTATTCTGGCCTGATCCAAAGTGCGAAACCACCACCCGGTGCCATCCGAACCTGAAGTGCATCATTTTCTTCAAGAGATAACTCCTCAATGCTGTAGGCTTCCCGATTATCAATAAAATGAGTATCAGGAGCATCCTTATAGAGCGTAGCAAGGTAATTCAAACCCGGATCAAGAAAATCAGTATCTACATCGACTATTCTTTCTTCCCTGTTAGTGAGTCCCCCAATAAACCAGTCATTTCCAGATTTACGTGCTATAACGACAGACGCTCCTATCTCACCCTGAAGAACCTTGAAATCCTCAAATTTACCGGGAAGCCTTCTTATAAAATCAAAAATATCATCCTTTTTCAGGTATTCCTCAGGCGCATCTGGCAGCACTGTCAATCCACTGAAAAACACTACTGTTTTGGCAGTCTCTGCTGCCACTGTTCCCGGAATAAATTCGAACACACGTTCTCTTTTTTCAGCCCCATCAAAACCATACCAGCCATTGGTCATATCAAGGGGACCTGCTATCATATTAATGAAGACAGAACTTACCGCTGTCTCCGGCCAATATGAACGCTTGGCATCGGCTTGTGCATGACAATATTCACGTGTAATTGCATTGGGAAAGGTGCGATAATCACCGCTTGGAGGCACCGGTCCGTCATGAAAATTCACCAGGAGTTTATACTTTGCACATAGCTCAATTACTTTACGGGTGTGTAAGACTTTCTCCTGACCTTTGCCAGTCATGAATCCATACTTCACCCCCTTGGCACCCCAATCGGCAAACTGTTTTAAAACCCTTTCCAATCCAAACTTTTTCGCCCCGATATCATTTAAATACAAAATAATTCCAACATTCTTCTCGTTCGCATAGGCCATACATTCTTGAATATTCACACCTTCTCTCGCTGAAACAGGATCAGAATCTTCACTGAATTCAGGACCATACCAATCTGCGTCTATCAGTAAATACTGAATATTATTCTCTGATGCAAAGTCAATAAATCGCTTATGAGAATCCGTATTTAAACCATATTCATAGCCATCATCAGTTACATATTTCCATACCCTCCAATCCCACATCGACTTACCCGGCATAACCCAGGAAAAATCATTCTTTAATGGCGGGGGGCACAAGTTTTCAAGAATATTTGATTCGATCAGTTCTCCAGGAGATTTTCCGAGAAGCAATACTCTCCATGAAGTTGTGTCCGGATAGTTGCCTGAGGAAGGAAGAACGGTTGACCTGAAGCCATATTCATGCTCACTTTTCTTTAAATGGATATGTGCAAAATTAGAAATATCAGCTTCATGAATGCCAATATAATTATCATTATCTGCAATAAAAACCACCGGAGTTTGAAGCTCATCTTTACCTATTTCCTTAAAATCTGAAATTCTTACAGGTCCGATATTTGGCATTTCACGATTGGTAGCCCATAATATGTGGTCTGAATTAAAATTAAAATGTGTATCATCCTCCTCAATTGTAAAAAATGTATCTCCACACTTCTGTTCAGGGAGGATATACCGAATTGCCAACCCATCGTTATAGATCCTGAACTGAATCATTATTTGCAGCGCACTATTCTCAAGAAATGATTCAAAAGAATAAGTTATTTCTGTGTAATTATTTCTTATTGAACTATATTTTCCCCAAACTAGTTCCCAGGTTTCGTCCATTGTGTATTCTTCAATTTTCTCGATACCCAAAAAATTAATTTTACCTCTATTTAAGATCAATCCAAGTTCTGAATCTGTGACTATTGTATCTGAATGATAAAGAAGCGTATAGAAAGGAGTATTATCTCGGAGTACAACTTCCAGTGTAATATTCTCATCCGGGGAATAGAAAATGGAGTGATCTTTACTACAAGAAAAAAACAATAAAGATGCGATACACACTAAAAAGACGCTATAAACAATTGAACTTTTCATGCTATTTATTTATTAAAATTAATACTGCTGGAGACCTTAAAATCCCTTGAATCTGTAATCTGGAAAAACCATGCCCTGGTATCCTTTGGAATATGAGAGATTAACTGATTATTCTGAAGCAAAGCATCTTTCACCAACCAGCATCTATTTTCATTTCCGGTAGTGTCTGAAGTATAGATGAAATGTGAAGATTTTAGTGGATATTGTGAAGAATATTCTGCAACTGCTGTATCTGCAATTGTTTTTATATCAGCTATTGCAGGCAATGGAGCAGCTCCGTTTAAATGATGCTCCAGGAAAGCGTGTATCTCATCAATAGCGGTACCATGATAATGACTATGTTTGAGATCGACCTCTGCCAGTATCTTGGTATTGGGTGCCAACATTGCAGTTTTATTAAAACCCTCCAAATAATAAAAACGGTCATTGGTACCATTAATAAACAACATGGGCATTTTTGCGAACGGTACATATTCTGCCGGATCCCAAAGCAAGTTCCATCTGGCAATCTGATCTTCTGTCATCTTATCAAATACCCCTTTCATTGTCCAGTAACTGCCCACACTTAGAAATCCACTACCATATACGGGCACAGATGCGCTGAAACGACTGTCTATTCCACTCACTATACAAGTAAGATAACCGCCCCAACTTACACCGGTAATTGCCGTTCTTTCCGCGTCCGCCTCTTCAAAACTTCTCAGAAGGGAATGTGACCTGATGATCGCAGCAACGGCATGGTATTGCCACTGATCTTGAATCAGACTGTCAATTTGATGAAAAGCTGCTTCATTGCTGTGAGCGGGTCCACCGTTGGGCAAATGCACTGTTTCAGGCCTGCGCTCATCATCTACAGGCATATTTCCTCCGAAATCAATGGCTATAGCTGCATATCCCTTTTCTACCCAGGATCTAACCCACCATTTAAAAGCGGTCCCGCCTCCTCCATGAACCAACACAATAGCCGGAAAAGGCTCATTATTTCTCCGGGGATCAATTGTTGCCGGAGAACCATAATAGGCAAATATTTCCGTTGCCTGACCCATATAATCCTCCCCCCTAAATAGCAGGGAACGAATTGAATCCTCTTTTTCCACCCAGCGGTATTCAGGGGGCACCATCAATTTCTCAATATCCCATCCGATTAAGCGAACCTGAGATGGAACCGGCAGCTTTATGGCATGCGGCTGATTACAAGCTACAGAACATAGCGACAATAATAGAAATAATATGTTCCTCATAATGTTATTCATAATTGGCTTCAATGAATCAATTCCTTATTAGAGGTATATGCGCAGATTCAATTCTAGTCTTTATCATCGCCTCCCTGTCAGCTTCAAGTGCTTTCTCAAGAAAAGCCTTCGATAATTCATCATTACCCAATTCCTGATGTGACCTGTGCAATACATAATATGATACTGCTTTCCGGTGTATATCTGAATCTCCTTTAACAACTTTTTTATTCTCTTCAATCATCCTGTTTAACAGTTCAACTGACTCTCGTTTTCTGTCAAGTTGTTTGAGTATTAATGCCTTATATACATCACATTCATACCCTGTACGTGTTTCAGATGATAGCGCTTTGTTCCAGATATCGACTGCATCCTTCATATTGCCAGCCCCTTTTAATGCCAATCCTGTATAGTAATGCAACCGGGTGAAGACAGCCTTCTCTGGTAAAATATCATTCAATTTATCTGGAAACTCTTTGGCAAGTTTGAAATGCTCAACTGCTTTGCTATACATTCCATTTTCGAGATACTGAATACCTTTTCCAATATGTGCTTCGCTATATACAGTGATAACCAAAGGTTGCATATGGTTAGCTTCCCGGGGAAAGAAATGGTGATTTGTCATCAATTCAATAGCTGTGTCAAATTTTTCTAATGCGATACAGAGTTTCGCATACCGAAGTACCAGGTCATCATTTTTATTAACTACTGGCAAGTGCTTTTCAAATATGTCAAGACGCTTATTATACAAATTTTTATACTGATACAAATGGTCCAGTTCAAGAATGATCCGTGTATCACCTGGTTTTATCCGCAGCGCCTTTTCCAATAATTCTATGGAGTGACCAACCGAGTTATGAACTGCCCAATATGCTCCGGCCAGGTTATGATACGTAACAGAATAGTCTGGATTAGCGTTAAGAGCTTGTTCCCAATATTTAATTGCTGCTTCATGCTGGCGATAATAGGCATTGATATTTCCCAGCAGCAAATTCGGAACAAAACCGGAGGGGCTGTTTTTTTGTGCCTGTTCAAGCACTAAAAAGTCGGATCTCAAATATGGAAAAACATAGGTGGGTTGCATTGCCCCTGCCCTACTGTACATTTCCATTTCGTCTATTGTTTCGTTCAGCTTTCCGTAGCAATAACCGGCATAATAATACAACATTGGATAGATTGCTTTACCTTTACTCTTATAGTATGATATGGCCTGTTTCACAATACGAAGCGCGTCCTCATACAAGCCTAGTTCAAGATAGTTTCCGGCAATAGTCAGATAAAGCTGGGACCCAACAAAAGTATCATCGTCTCGATCAAATATCTTGTTTAAATATTTTGTTGCATTGGTATTATCTGCCCCCCCCGACAATAACCAACTTTCAGCAATAGCATCAAATGACAGAACATTTTTATGCAATGCCTTATCAAGTTGTATTTGCGCTTTATCTGCTTTTCCAGCTTTCCTCAGTGCAATTGCCTGTTCAACCCAAACCAGGGGATGTATTGCCCCGTTGCGCATGGCTTCGGAGTAATAGTTCTCAGATTGATCGAACCGCTTCTTTACCAAAGCTATTCTACCGAGGTATCTTGCAGATGGAACAAACAATTCCTTTTTTCTGATTGAAATTGAAAAGTAACGCTCTGCCTGATCCAGTTGTCGTTTATCAAAACTAATAAGTCCTAAATAATAATATGTTGTGTAGGCATTATTCAGATGATCATTTACAAGCGATTGTTGCAAATAGTGAATCGCAGTATCAAGTTGATTCCGATGATAATATAATAAACCCAGCTCCCGGTTTGCCCTTGATTCAAGGCTATCCCTGTCAAGCATAAGCTTGTAAAAATGCTCTGCTTCATTGCCAAAAGGATCCTGGTACCAGGATTTTCCCTTTGCATATAACTGATCAACACTCATCTTCCCTGGATCGGAATGGTGTACAGGTAACTCAGGAGGCGTCTTTTCTGATCGTTCGGTTGAATATTCCAGCAAAACTGCATCATCTGCACTTTTTATTACAAAACTTAATGGGTCAGTTTGAAAGGGCTCATCTAAAAAAACCGTTCCTTTGAAATTCTTTTCAGGGGTAAGATCCACTTCATCAGAATAAATTAGTTTATCTGAGGAAGTGATGAGAATCTTAGATTTCCTGAACAGATCTGTGGCCTGTATAATAAACTCCAATTCCCCGTTTTCCTGCTCCTTTATGTTCAGGCAGGCATCACGAGTTGCTGAAACGAATCCTCCCATATTCAAGACTGGATACCAGAACACATTGAATTCTTTCACTTCCAAAGGATCAAGCAAGGCATAACCATAGCCCAGGTTATCCCAAAAGGCCTGAACCTGCAATTCGATATAACCGCCATCTTCATCTGATAAAAAGGTATCCCAAAGTTTTGCCTTATCATGTGCTCCCCATGTAAAATACTTCTTTCCCGGAGCGAAACGATAATCGGATACAATTACTGTGCCTGCATCAATGTCCCTGTCATGCGAATAGCAACCCCAATAATCGTGGAACAATCCTTCTCCCTCTACGAACACGGAAAAGACATCCATGGTATTCTTCAAACGGCTTACGTCAACATCTTTATAATAGGGCCATTTATGCAATGATTTTTTTCCATGCCCGGTATAGTAGCTGCCTTTTGGATATATAATCTCAAGTTCTTCTGATGTATGCATTGCGCCGTTTAGTGAAGAGGCAAATGGAACTGGATATGGCGCAATAGATGAAATTCTACCAATAGTCTCAACATACAATTTACCCGGAGAAAGCTTAATCTCGGTTTCCCATTTCATCTGTCTGACAGGCTCAATCTCTGAGACAATTACAGATATACTTCCATCATCATAGTGTTTAATCTCATAGGGGATTTTATTGAACTGTGTGTATCCATGTCCACCGGGATGGTTCCATTCCAATCCACCGGAGATCCATGCCATTCTTACAGCTATATCAGCGGGTTTAATGGAGTTGTTAAAATAAATAAAGTCCCAACCGTTTCTTTTATCAACTGCCCCCTGCATTCTCCCCCGTAGTTCAGGAATAATCCAGGTCTTAATAAATTCATTTTCCAGTTTAATGCCAAGATATTTTTTAGGTTCAGATTCATGGGAAAATTTATTGAGTAGTGTATATGGATAAACCGATCTGTCTCCTCTGAAAACTTCGAAACCAGGCAATGTATAATCCTTGAAGAGTGGATTTGGTTCATCCGGACCCAGCGGATACGCAGGCATAAGCAACTCCTCCTCATTAACTGTAACCTGGGTAAAAGCGGCAACATAAAAACCGTTTATAAACAGGACTATCAATACTTTTAATAACAAACGCATTTCGTTAAATTTTATGGAATATTAACAAGAATCTCTGTTCCGGGTACCTGGGTATTTGACACCGGTTCAAGTCCACTGAATTTTTCAAGAATCTCTTCAGATGATTCTCCGACAAGAACAGTATACACTCCATCCTCAAACACTGCTGGTGTAAATTCCTTTTCATGTATCCTGCGGTTATAAACCATTTCCCCGGTTGCCTCATTAACTACTCTTATGTAAGGTCTCTGTATTCCTTTAAAGATCATTTTAGGAAGGTGTCCAAAAACTTCTCTTGAATAATTCTCCTTTAAATTGAGGCTGATTGGCCAACCGGCATATTGTGTTGGTCCTTCGTCAGTGAGGTCTGTTGAAACCGGCCAGTGTTCGATATTAATCTGCTGTGAACTTTTAATAAAGTCTACAACAATATAGCCCACGCCAAGATCATTTTGAGCCACAGGAGGGATGCCTGTTATTGAAGGATTAGCAACAGCTTTAACATTGACCTTATTACCAAAAGCATCTAAATACCTGCCTAAAAACTTTTTCCCGGACGGATCTGGTTCCAGGGCCGGGACTTTGGGCTGCCAAAAACGAGGGTAAACACATCCGATCGCTGGTGCAATTACAGAATAACCAGCATCATCCCATTGATCTGTGCCATGGTGAACGACTGTTGAAAGATGCTGATCTCCACCGATCATGAAAGAAAACCCTTTACGGAGAATTTTCAATGCATTGTTCCGGCCTTCTACGGGCCATCCGTTTGTATCATAATCCTTGTTAATCTCTCCAAATTGTGTATTCACGCATGCCAGTAAAGACTGAGTCATGCACACTTTGAAATCAGTTTCCTTATTCCAATCAGTCACCCAATGATCGAGAAACTCCAATTGCCTGCTCCCAAATAAGGCAAGATTCTTGATAGACGTATCGGGTATGGATTTGAACTTACGATCCTCCATGATTGAAAAACTTACTCCTCCATAATCCAGACTGGTATAGTAAACATCAATGCCCTGTTCCACCGGGGTGGGATCGAAGGGATCCGGCAGGTGAATCGTTTGAGTTCTCTGCACCATATTGACAAATTCCGGAGATTCAGTATACCCACCTTGCCGCCACCGATCACTACCCTGTGGAGGTTTTCTTCCACCATCCCCCCAGATATTTCCCTGGTAAACATCATGATCGTCAATCATACAGACAGTTGGCCTGTTACTGATAACATCTTTGAAGGACCAGCCCCATAAATACCATTTATACAAATAATCCAACATTGTAATCTCTCCGTTTTCATATTCCGGCCTTGTTGGTCTGAATTCATACACCTGGTCACCCAGGAAAAAGAGGATATCCGGATTTAAGTATGTTAGATTATTGATGAGTTTTTGATGAGGAAACCAAATGTTCTCGGTTGTATAGAGATGATCATTATCCCAAACTTTCCGCATATTTGTAAATACGCCATAATTCCAATGGGTCCATCCTGGTAATCTGCCGCCCTCTTCAATACCAGACATATTATGACCCACACAGGCAATCGAAACCGTTTTTAATGTATCACTGCTTAAGGGTTCTTTCCTGATGATACCCTTCATATAGCTGGTCTTTTCAACACCTTGATTGAAATAATTATACGCTAGCCTATACTGATGATCCATGGTGTCATCCCAATTCTCTATTCTAAATAATGCTGTATAGTCAGGATATGAAAAGGAGGCAGTATCAACTGTTTCCCATTTTGAATTTCTGTATACCTGCAGATTAATTGTATTTGGATCATTATTCCCCAGCGGCATCATCTGAACGCTCATTTTAAGGATATTCCTACTCAGCGTATACATAGAAAATGCAATCGGCCCAAACTCCTGTTCCGGCTTTAACATAATTCTATTCCCAGATACTTGTATGTCAGAAAACCAGAAATTGGCAGGATCTCTGCCTGTTCCCGGATGCGATACTATTGCAATATTCCCTGTAAGCAATGAGGATTCGATCCCATTAACCTCTAACTGATCAATTACCATATTCCCTTTATCGGCAAGAACTTTCAGAGATATGCTAGAAGTAGTATCATTTTCCGGATTGACAGATATCTTCAGCCTGCAGTTTCTAATCAATTCTAATGGTTCTGTGTTTTCCCAAATTTTCGGGGGCAAAGCAGCATTGTTTTCGATGTATAATTTTCCTGAGCTGGTTAAGCCAACTAAAAACCCCGCAATTGGAGCTGATGTGTTATGCACAAGAGAAGCAGCCCGGTAATCCAGGTTAGTTCCTCCAGCTCCAATAAGTACACCTGTCAATGCATTTCCGGGAATGTTTGAATTAACATTTGATAATCCCGTGTGAAGGGAAATGTCCATTTTGCCATTATTCTCAGCCATCTGGGCAGTCAGTAAATGCAATGTACGAAGCGGCAGATTAAATTCTGATACTCTGGTTTCAATTCTACCGTTGGATATGTGCCAGTCCTGTAAACGATTTGCCCAAAAATCAGATCCTGCCCAAATCCGATTATTCTCATTCTCCCAGGTGTAATTAAAATTGTTATCCTTACTACAAGAAAAAGCAATAAAAACCAGTGGAAAGAGAAAAGAAATTCCAATGATTCTCTTTATAATGAATGACCGCATGTAATTCATAATAATCATATAGCTTAAAACAATTCAAGGCCTTTTGTACGCCTGATTGTAAGAGAACCATCTTCATTCAATGGCTCTGAACATGCCCACCGGACCGGATGTCTGTTTGCTTTAATCTCGAGCTCTGCAAACAGACGCAAAGGATAATCCGTAGAAAGCAATGAAGCATCATAATCCAATTTGTTTGTTCTCCATTTAATTCCTTTTGGTAGAATAATTCTGCATATCCTTATGTCTGCCGGACCTGGCAATCCCGGGTCTAGTCCGCCACCGGCTTTAAATGTATGCCCTTCATCACTTACATATATTCTCAGTATGCCGGGAGGGGCTGCACAACCATCATTTTTTATGGCAATAATCAAAGAATGAGGTTCTTTATTGGTATCCACCCATATCCAGGATGGCCTCAAACGATACCCTAACTGTCTGTCGAGCAGCTGAAACCCTCTTTTATACTTCTCCCTGTATTCAATAATATTATCTGCATGCTGCCAAAGTGCCCAATAATGTGCATTCAGGTCCAGGGCATTCATCATCAAATGGTCACGAATATGTTGTCCGGGTATATCCTCAACCTCTTCAGGATCAGCCAGCCGGTGGTTACGAAAGCGGCCATCCTCAATTATGTTTGCCTGCCAACCGGGATGGTTTGTCAACATATAAGCCTCACTCGGCTTAATGTACAGCCCGACATTGTCCCTGCGCCACCAGCAATCCCCCTTCATGGCAACTGACATCACATCTTTAAGCCTGATATAGGATGACCCGCCATGTGCAACCATGACCATTGCTGTTCTTTTCCAGGCATCCAATTGTTCTTCGATCATCCAGCTGAGCGTTTCACTGGCTGTAAGCGGATCAGGAAATGAAGAAACACCCTTTGAGTGCCATTCACCCCATGCTCCATATCCTGCAAAATCAACACACTCCACTGCAGGATCATCATCATACAGGTCGGCCAGCATCCGGTTCATCTCCTTAAAGTATTGTTTGAATTCACTGTGTTGATAATTTGGAAGTTGAAGCCATCCATTATTGATATCGACTGTACCGCCACTCTTATCCAATACAAATTTTGGAACAGCAGGAACCGGACCAGGATTCCCAAGCTGGATTCTGAAGCTAATGCGCTTACCCAGCTCTCTGGCAAGTTTCAGAGCGTGTTGCCACATCTCTGGTAGTTCCAGTTTTCCCGGCCGTTGCTGAATGACCCTCCAGTCTGTGCGCATATACACCATATCGCAAAATGGCAGTTGAAGCAGTTTTTCAATCGCCTCTGCCGCAGTTTGTCCAGGAATATCTGGCGTACCGCCTTCCTCGTAAGCATATACCTGGTAGCCCATTCCTGGGTTAGGCACATAAGCGTCTGTAGGAGAGGTTAACATCTGGGTTTGACCGAATCGGTCCTCCGGAACCAAAGTTTCAAACATACCCTGGTCCAGCCGGTTATAGACTTTAGGCGGGTTAGGAAAAGCATCTTCCCAGTCCTCGGGTCTGACTTTCTCTGCATGAACATCCATTAATCCGCCTGCTCCTAAAAAAGCAGTGCCAAGGCCAGTGGTTTTTAAAAACTTACGTCTGCTTGTGTTCATATTGTCAATAATATAGCTATTAAAGATTTACACCTGAACCCTGCAAAAAAGTATCATGATCCCAGAGAATATACCATGGGTCCTTTGTATTTTTCTGGAAAGCACGCAACTGTTCTTTCATCGATTCAAGTATAATTTGATACCCAGGTTCTGAAACCAGATTGTTTATTTCATCCGGGTCCGCTTTCAGATCATAAAGTTCAAATTCCGGTCTGTTCAGGAAGTCTTTAACTAACCGATTTCCATAGGATTTCAAATCTCGTCTTTGAATACCTTGCCATGTTGAAGAGACCCAGAGATCAGACGCGAAAGGAAATTCGATACATCCGGCAATATTCCAAATCAGCTTATAATTACGGTTTCTAACAACTCTCATTGGATAGTACATTGTAATTTCATGGAAAGTGTGAGATGCAAATACTTCGTTCCAACCAGGCGGCTCTTCTTCGCCAAGCACAGTATAAAATGACCTTCCATGAAAACCATTGACAGAGAAATCAATCCCTGCCATGTCCAAAATCGTTGGGGTTAAGTCTGCCCATGTAATCATAGCATTATTTATTATTCCGCTATTTTCGCAAAAAGGATCTCTTATGACACAGGGCAATCTCATTCCGGGATCATACAAAGTCGTTTTTGCTCCCGGAAATGCAATTCCATTATCTGATATATAAATAATAATTGTATTATCCAGATTATCCGATTCATCCAATAGCCTGATAATTCTACCTAATCCCTGGTCCATTCTTGAAACAGATTGATAGTATTCCGCCAGCTCAAGTCTGCATTCTTCCGAATCCGGTAAAAAAGCTGGAACAATGACACTATCAGAACTATATTTCGTAGTATTGACCCCTTCAAAACCTCCAACCTTATTTCCAAAGTTATTCGGTTCAAACCATTGCTCAGGAGAAAATGGAAAACCGCGATGCGGATCATCAGGACAGAAATAAAGGAAAAAGGGGTTTTTTGAAGTCAGAATGTGCTTACAGTTATTTGCCATTTCGACTGTATTCCTTGGATCTGCCTCCACTACCTCATCAAAATGATAGACAGATTCAGGAGCAAGATGATACTTACCGACACGCGCAGTAACATAGCCTGCCTCCCGAAGAAATACCGGCAAAGATTTAATACTGTCAAATGTACTGAAGTGGTGGTAATCATGAACATGACCATACGATCCTGTTGCATGTCCATACTTTCCCGTAAGAATAACCGACCTGCTCGCAGCACAACTGGCACTTGTACAAAATGCATGGGTAAAGCGAACGCCACTTTTGGCTAAGAAATCAATATTGGGTGTTTCGATGACATGATTCCCATAACACCCAACGGCATCAGTACCATGATCATCAGAAACGAAAAGCAAAATATTCGGACCTAAATCTTCAGGTATACCGCTCTTATCGTTACTGCAGCTAGTAAATAAGGAAATCAGTAAAACAATTAATAAAGGGAGAAAAATCTTCATGGTTTGAATAATTTTTGAACTAATCTGTCAAACGTTCTAACCAGACATCCATTTCTCCATCGCCTCTGTGTCCCCAGGCGTAATATGGAATAAGTGTAATTGGTTGTTCAACATTGCCCCTGGTATCTCCTGTTTTTAAAGTATACATCCCGCCAAGTATTGATTCATCCCAGGTAAAATCGAAATTTAAATTGTCAGAAATTGCAAGCTGATCCAGTCCTGTTAGATTATCATGAGATTCAGCACAAAAGATCACCGGACCTCGCTGTATCGAAACTTTGGAATGATTGTTTTCTACAGCACTGTGACTAATCACCCTTCTGACAGGCATTGGAAGGTGGATGATTAATGTATCATTATCTGTCCATTTATGTTCAACATATAAATAATTATCTCTGATATCTGTTTGTAATTTTTCATTATTCAGAAATACAGATACAGCCTGGGAATCTTGTTGCAGGAACCGGTATAAATCACCAAACATAGGCTGGTTATTCGCCCAGGATGGAATTCTAAGCTTCAATGGTATTTTCATTTTCTTTCCAGGATTCACCACAATTCGGATCTCGTCCCCCCAAGGATAATCAGTTATCTGCCTGATAGTAATATCATTTCCCTTGTAAGAAAAGCTGGCTGTTGATGCGCTGTAAAGATTTACACTTACCGCCTCCTGGGTAATTGTATACATAAACCCCGGAACCTGGGGATAGAACCTGAGGATATTATTTGTACAACAGCCTTGCCATTCTTTCCTAAGATGGGGTTCTCCCAAACATGATGTCAGTTCATTTTGGTAATAGAATAAATCTCCATCTAATGAGGCCATAGAAAGCCCATTGTTAAAAATCACTTTTTCTAAAATATCCAGGTATTTAGTATCACCGTTTAACCGGTACATTCCAAAGTTCCATAAAGCATTGGCAATTGCAGCACATGATTCACAATAACAATCATTCGGCAAATCATAATTCTCTCCAAATCCTTCCCATCCCCTAAGCTCACCATTTTCAATAATTTTATGATATGAACCTATTCCGCCGGTAACATACATCTTCTTTGTAACCATGTTTTCCCATACTGCATCCAACATTTGTTCATACCCAGGAAGATCAGACTCCAACGCTAAATCGGTCATCCCCATGTAGAGGTAAACTGCCCTGACAGCATGACCCACAGCTTCAGTCTGCTCAAGTATCGGCAAGTGTTTCTGATCATAAAACCCCTGTCCGATATCATCTTCACTACCTCGTATGTCAACCAGTTTTTTTGCTAAAAGAAAATAATCCTGATTATCAGTTAAATGATACAGTTTCATGAGTCCAACCTCTATCTCCGGATGACCTGGACTTACATGGTTCCTGGTGGTATCTTTAAAGATATCAACCATCATATCAGCATTTTTTACAGCAATATTGAGAAATGATTTTCTCCCGGTTGCAAGATAATGTGCCACAGCACCTTCATACATATGTCCGGCATTATATAATCTGTGGCTACCCCAGGCAAAATTGGAATAGATTGTATCAATACCTCTTACGGCATCATATGTTTGAATATGACCATTGGGTCTTTGCGCGGCGGCTATCATGCGAATCACTTTCTCCAGACTATCCGGAATAGTTTCATCATTCGTAACCGCATATATGTAGCTTGCTCCTTCAATGAATTTATACACTTCCGAATCGGCATAACCATGAATATTTCCTCGATATTCTCCCTTCTTTTTTCCTGCTGCAAGCAAAAAGTTCTCAAAATACCCTCGTTCTTCAAGCATTCTCATATTATGCCAAAGGGTAACGTTTTCGTTAATATTCAAACGGTTACCCAATAACGAGTTTTCCTCGAGATGAACCTGGGTATAGTCCAATGGGATTCCAGATCCTATTGGTTTCTTTTCAGCATCACTGCAGCTAACAATCAATAAAGTAATAGCCATATAAACGCTAAAACCGAAAGTTCTGATCCACCTGTTTGTTTTCATGCTAATATTATCTTTGATGGGTTAATAATTTTGAATCCATGTTTACGATAGATGAGTAGCCTGCTAATCCATCTATTTTTAACCTCACAGCTCCTTTACTGGTGTTAATATGTATAACCTTCTTCACAGAATCATACGTCCATGAATCAGCTCCAGTAACAGAATCGGGTTTGGTGAAACTTTTAACTCGAAAGATAACATCACTTTCTACCTCGGAGATCATTCGGATCTCTCCGGTTTTCTCGTTTACAGTAACTGTTATCGGGTTATACTCTAATCCCTTGTCAGAAGGGATATTGTATTTAACCGATGATTCCTTGTAAGGATAAATACTTACTGTCAGTTTATCCTTTGAGGATTCGTCCCCATGATCTGTCACACCATTCTTAACATTCATAGGAATAATAGCACCTGCTTTAAGAAACAATGGAATTTTATCGATTGGTGAGGAATAATATAACTCATAACCAGGAGGAAAAACCCTCTCTTCGTTCCAATAATCGATCCAGTAATGGCTATCAGGAAAGACAACTTTCTTAAAAAGTTCATCATTCACAATTGGAGAAACAAAAAGCTCTGTTCCGAGAAGATGTTGCGCTTTTTCAATGTCGGAGGATTTAATTACAGGTTCACCGGTTTTGTGACTATGTACACCAGAACTAAAAATATATGGAACCAGTTCACTGTGCAAAGTAGCGTAATATCTGTAAATCGTTACAGTTTCGTCATCATGAAACCATGGTAAATGATTGCTCAGTCCACCGTTAAAACCACCATTGATCATAACTGGCAAGAGCGCACCTAGTTGGGTATAACGTATTAATTGCTCCTTATTGGATCTTGCACGATATACAAAACCCCCGATTTCACAACCAACCATACCATATCCCGACTGGGCCGATTTATAAATATTATCCATTTGAAGCTGTAATCCTTCCCAGTTGCCTAAAAAATCGCCACACCAGCCTACAGGACACTTCGAAACAGGTGCAGCGTATCCGCCCTGGTGAGAATAGGGTCGGGCGAGAATTATTCCTTCAGGATTTTTCTCTCGCAAATAGTCGTATACATCAGTGTAGTACAACTTTCTGTAATCTTCCCTGGTCATATTTCCCTTTGATGTCACAACTGTATCTCCAATGTTATTAGCACCTCCATCAGTTTTAAAACCATCGATACCCATATCAATAATCTTATCCAGTTGGGTATGCCACCAATTGACAGCATCCATGTTCGTGAAATCGAGATGTATGCCTTTCCCCATCCACCACTCATCATCTTGTCCATTATTTACAGTAAAACCTTGCGATTTAATCCAATCATATTGAGGATGTTTAGGTTGGAGTACATGCCGTGCTGTTCGGTTAAAGAATGCTGTAAGCCACACCACTACACGTATATCATCGGCATGTAACTCATCTATAAATCCCTGAGGATCGGGATATCGCAGGGTATCCCAGACAAATGAATTATAAGCTGTTTGCCATGGACTATCGATCAGAACAACACCGAACGGGATATGATGATGACGGTAACCGCTCATCACCTCCGTTATGGTCCCCCTGGTATTGCCATTATCCTCCCAAATCCAGGGCTCCAGGGCCCAGGCTGGAGTTAATGGAGGTTTTTCTTCGATGGTTCGATCCTGCGCATAAAGATTCGGAAATGCCAATAACATTAAAAAAATGACGCTATAAAAAAATGAATACTTTCTGTTCCCTAATTCTAAACTCGTATAAACCTTTGTCGGGTGCATTGGCACCTTAACCATTTTTCTCATTATTTCTCGATTATTATTTTTATTACTTTTAGATGCTATTCTACAATTGTAAGCCTCCCGAGTGGATACCATCCATCTGACTGTCTGCCGGCAATTCCCAGTCTTACTATAGGTTCCTGACTATTTCTGTCCAGAATTGCTACATTTAGAGCGTAATCACCTGCCGGCAGAATGTCGGGAAGACTAAAGGAATCGTTATAAAGATGATCACCAGGCAACCATTTTGTAATATCTATGCCAGTTTTGAATACATGCTCATAATGTTCATTTTTCAGACGAAAAGCTACTGAATAGTTACGGTAACAAGGCGCAACTCCTTTGTTCTCCCACCAGGAAGTGATCGAAAACAATTCACCCGGCTTGATCTCTACAGGGTATGTTATTCTTCTGAGACATATGCGATAGCCCATCTTTTTTAACCAGCGGTTTATTTCACTCCACCACGCTTCATCATCCGGGACAGGGCATGACTTGGTATTGAAGCTTGAGACATGCCATTTAAGTGATTCATCAATGATGTACCTCACATCTTCAATAGAATAATTCATACTGTCTTTCCAGTAATGAAAGGTACGTCCTATCTCGAAAGAAACAGGGGAATGTTTCCAGTTTTCCTGTAGGCTATTTCCTATGATTTGAAAAGGATAATAATCGGTCATATGGTTCCATCCCTCCAGGGAACGAGATCTAAAGCCAAGATCACCCATGCAATCAACTCTCCACCCGATTTTTGCTTTAGAATTGATGTATTCAAGGGACTTCGGCTGTGCCACCAGTGGGGTCACCTTAAATGACTCTATATATGCATCATACAAGCTACTTAGTGTCCCTTCTGACAACCTGCCTGTACCATCACCCTCTCCCCAGGCTCCAACAATTGAAACATCCACCAATTCAAGGTCAGGGTGACCATCATACCTGCGACCAAATTCCCGAATCAACTCGCCAAAGTGTAGTGCATATCCTGGATCCTCTGGATCAACCATCCACCTCGCAACTTCATAACTGGTATTATCTCCAACTGCTTTTCTGTACCAGGCAGGAACATCTTCAGCCCCGTATGCTTTTCCTGTACCATATGGAGCAATTCTGATCATCAGTGTTTGCCCCCTTTCTCGAGCAGTATCAAGCGCTCTGTCTACCATATCCCACCGATAATTATCCTCCTCTGGCTCTAGATACTGCCAGTAGATCCGCCAATATGCAATTTTTGTCTGAGGATGATCCTTATTTTCTAAACTTCCTCCGAACTCTTGATATTCTATTGGAAATCCCTCTGTCCAGGTGGTCTCAGGATTTAGCGTATCTCCATTAAACCTTTGAAAAGTAGTAAATCCCATACCCGGATTTAGGAGCACGCTATCTATCATTTTGGGCTTTACGAAATAACGATTCCCCCTTCTTTGAATAAAGAAAGGTTTCTCATTTTCATCTTTCAGGTCATAGGGTCCATTGGTCGCCGAAGAGATGGATATGAATGAAATAATTATTACCAGGTATAGTGTATTTTTTTTCATCAATTATTGATTATCAACAGGTCGTTCAGTCTACTCTATAAGGCGGCTCAATTTTTACAGGTTGACACCACGTTGTAGTTCCATCAAACACACTGGTAAGCAAGTACTTTACGTAGCCATCTTCAATAAAAAGCACGGGGCGTTCTCTTCTGACTGCTTTCAGCACCGAGCCATCAGTATAGCGAATATCATGGTCATAGACTACCGGATTCTCATGTTGCCTCCAATTGGATATACCATCCTCTGAGACAAGATGGGCTCCCCATCTGACATGACCGGTAACATGACCGACATTATCCTCAACAATCATATGATACCTGCCCTTTCTTTTGAAGAGATAAAAATCCTCAAGCTTTGCCTGGGGCCATACATTATCATTATCTATGGTATAGGGCCCCTTGTATGTAGGTGCGGTAGCCATGTATATACGCAGCTTTTCATCTCTAAATACCAATTTGGCACTGCCATCAGGTTCAACAAAAACTGCAGGATTATTCGACTCTACATCAATTAATGGATTATCCAATCTTTTCCATGGACCGCCAATGTCAGTGGCTGTAGCGTATCCAACTCTTCGAAGCAGATGGCGTCCATTTCTTAGTGTCGTAAAATCACTTCCTATGTAAAACAGCACATATTCATCATCAATTTTGTAAATAATTGGATTATGTGCCATGTTTGAATCCCAAAAACTGCTGTCGCGTTCGCCAATCACGACTTCTTCGAATTTATATGGTCCTTCAGGCTTTTCAGAAGTTCCCCGAACAATCTCGGACATCTTAAAGTAGTCATAGGGAAAATCACCCAAAGCAGGCCATCTTGAAGCAAACATATGGTATGTGCCATCAACTTTTATGATAGACCCCCCCCAAATATAATACCCATCCATTTTAAAGCCGGTCTCTTTTTCAACAGGCTGAATGCGTTCAATAAAAGGGGTATCGAGATACTTTTCACAGCCAATGATTACAGTCAAAATAGTCAGACAGCCAATAATTAGTACACTTTTAGATTTCATTTTTATTAATTTTCAGTTTATCCTCTCTATTCATAACACCTTCCCAATTCCGGCATAATATCAGAGAAGCAGCACATGGAAAGGTGGGTATTCAGCAAATCAATTATTAATTGGTTCTTGCATCGTCCAAATCCTGTTCTACCAAAGTCCAATTATCCTGAATTGATGACTTCTCCAACTGTAGTTCTTCTTTAATTGAAAGAAATAATTCCGTAACGGGAGGAAAAGTACCCCATAGCCGATGCATAAAAAAATGGCAAAATGCTCTATAGAATTTCGCTTCAACAATATATCTTTCCCTCAAATCAGGGTCGGTTTTTGTGTCCGGCATATTTCCAACCCTAATTATCACCTGATTTAAGTTCCTCATTCATAATGATCAACTTCTTTCCATACCAACGTTCTAATATGACTGCAATATCCTTAAATGTTTCCTGGTGAAATACCAGAGCATGATTTTTGCATAAAACCAGTATCTCGTCCTGGGCAACATTTTTTTCTTTAAGACCTATGTTTGTAAGTATTTTCGAAAATGAACTATTATCTGTTCCCATTTTAGAGCGATTACTTTTTTTCCAGTGTGTGTAAAAATGGGCGTTGATAGAATCTTGACAGGCATCGTCTAAAAGCACCTTTCTAAGCTCTTCTTTTTCAAAGCTTTCCTGCTTGTCGTTTTTAAATATCCTTAACAGATGATCAATTTGGTGATATTTCATCATGCATACTTCAGTGTAAGAATAATACACAGGTAACATGATTTACCGTGACAGTTTCAGGAAAGAAAATGTTTTATGATAGGCAATTCCCAAAGAGACTGCTGAATGAGAACACTTGAACGCAAAAATGAGAAATTTAATAGCAACTATTATGCTCCTTCATTAAATCATATAATCCTTTCCAATATGACTTTTAAATATCTGTCCGTTAAAAAAAGATACAATTGAAAATGTAATCATTTAATAAAAGCATATCTGACCTGCACACTTTCCTTATTTAATCAACATTTACCCCCGCAGTATGAACAGAATTCTTATAAGAGATAATATAATATATGTAAGTATGATGATTGATAGTCCGGGAAATCCGACGAATAGGAGTGTGATTGAAGCAATAATGATCAGAAGGTAGCGCAAAAAATTTTGAATAATTTTGAAATTTGAGAATTTCAATGAAAGCAACGGAAAGGGGATAACCATAAGGACCGATGTGATGAGCATGACTGCCCAGATAAACCAACTTGAAAGATTTTGACCGAAGAATGTACCGGTGGTGCTGACATCAAAATAGATACCCGCCCAGAATAATCCAAATGCGGGAGTTGGTAACCCAGTAAAGAATTCAGAGGATGGTAGCAGATTGAACCTTGCCAGCCTCCATGCCGCAAAAACTGGCACGAGTAGTACGCTGATTTGCATGATCTTTGTAAAAATGCCTTGCAGGACCTCTCCAGAACTATCAGTAAAACCAGGCACAGGTGACCGTCTACCAGGTCCTTCCAGTAAAACTGAGACGCCTGCCTCTTCTCCTAATGTACCAGTCAGTAGCATGAAGATCATGGCTGCTGGAACCAGTCCGAAACTCACCATGTCGGCGAGAGAATCCAACTGTTTTCCAATTGCTGAAGTGGCTTTCAACAGCCTCGCAGCCAGGCCATCAGCAAAATCAAAGAAGGTCGATGCAATGAAAAACCAGAATGCTTCCACCGGTTGGTGATTCAGGACCATATAAAGCGCCAGTGATCCGGAGGTTAGGTTCAGGAGCGTCAGGAAATTGGGGATATGTTTTTTCATAGCTTACAATTTGAAAATTCATGTGCGTTCAATCGGACAGCGATGACGCGCCTCCCTGTAAAAGTATGAAGAATGACGCTAATCTCCCGAAGCCAGCCCGATAAAAAACAACAATATACATATGCAAAGGAAAGGCCCGGGCAAAAACATATAACTATTTAATACAGTATAAGTAAAAATAAGAAATCAGATTGCTATTTTTAATAGTTCTAAATAGACATCTTCATCTCTTTCCAACCCTGCGCCTTCCGCACAAAATGGGAGTTTTTTGTAATTTTGGTTCTCTAAAAAACTCACAAATCCATTAGGGATATACCATTTTATATATGTAAATTTCCAACACCCATTTAAAATATATGAAGAAATTCCTTTTTCTACTCGTAATGGCGCCTGCTTTCATTGGCCTGCAGGCACAGGACCTGGCCCAACAATCTCTTGAAATCGGGGTAGAGGAAAAACTGAACGACACCATCACCCTCGATGCATTCCTGTTCAATATCGAAGGCGATACGGTGTACCTCCGTGACATTTATGACAAACCCACCATTCTCAACTTTGTGTATTACCGTTGTCCGGGCATTTGCTCGCCGCTGATGGACGGACTGGCAGAGGTGATCGACAAATCCGATTTGGTCATCGGGGAGGATTACCAGGCGATCACGATCAGCTTCGATCCGCGCGAATCCTCTATGCTTGCCGAGCGCAAAAAAAACAATTACCAGAACCTGATGGAGAAGAAGGAGCAGGCGGAAAAGGGCTGGACCT
>CAYOSB010000009.1:0-33032 GCA_964406495.1 uncultured Bacteroidaceae bacterium
TATAAAGGTGCTCGGCGAACCCTCATCGAACGGCCTTACATTCCAATCTATATATATATGTTCTTTTGCCATTGCTCCGCTGAAAAATCTATGCTCAATGATGAGGGTTTCATTCGTATATATCTTATTTAAAGGGCTGTAATTTAGCATGTTATAAATCTCCTATTATCTTCGGGTGACTAGTTGCCTCGCAGAATAATATTTATAAAAAGGTGCTCGGGCTCCTACGCTAAAGCTTCGGCGACAGCGTGCGAACCGAACGCAGTGAGCTCACGAACCGGAACGCAGTGGAGCTCGACGAAGTCAATACCTCTAAATATTATTATGTAATGAGTAACCGTCATCAATACCCCTCAGGCTTCGTGCAATATATTAGCTTCGCTGAGCTCATCGCCAGGGCGATTTCGGTTCATGCCCTTTTATGTTTGCTTCCTCTGAAAATAAAATGCTCAATGATGAAGGTTTCATTATGGAATAGACTTTTTCCAATCCAAAAGCAGTGATTTTAATTCTTTTACTTTATCCGGATTATTTTCTGCAAGGTTCAACCTTTCCTGTGGGTCATTAATTATATTATATAATTCTGTTCTTGTTTGTTCCTGATTGGTAAAAAGTTTCCAGTCGCCTTTCCTGATACATAAATCCGGAGCGTTGTACAGGGGATTGCCATGTACAGTGAACCTGTACTCCCAAAATAATGACTGTTGCCTTTGCCAGGAATTTCCTTTCAGGGCATCTAACACATTGATGCCATCTATTTCATTGACAGGATCCTGATTAAGTAATGCTGCTATTGTTGGTAGCCAGTCAATCCCAGCGATAACAGAAGTGGAGTCGACTCTGTTCTTCGGTATTTGTCCGGGCCATCGAGCAATGCATGGCATTCGTATACCACCTTCATACATGCTTCGCTTTCTTCCCCTTAAATCTCCGGGAGAGCCCATACCAGCCCTTATTGATGGGTTTTCAGGTCCATTGTCACTGGTAAAAAACACGAGGGTATTCTCAGACAATTCCAACTGATCAAGTTTGTCCAGTAAACGACCAATGGCTTTATCCATCGCTGTTACTGCCGCCATATAGGTTCGTAAGTATGTTTCGAAATTTTCTTCATTCTCAGCATCTTCCCTCATCCATCCTGAAAAAGCATCGGGTGATATATTTTCAAGATCAGCATATTCATCAAATTGCTTTTGCGAAGGTTTCAAGGTGGCATGGGGTAAAAAAGACCAAAGATTCAAATAGAAATTTTTATCCTTATTTCTTTCAAGGAACTTCACTGCCTCATCAACAAAATAATCGGTCGAGTTTGCCCAAAATGTAGGATCAACCTTCTGTAAATCCTCTAGTGCTGCTCTATGTACAACATCAGTTTCTGTTAAGTTTCCCTGGTCATCCCAACCTTTGCCATTGCTAACAAATGTCCGATGTTCATCAAATCCATATTCAGATGGATCTGGTGCATCAAATGAATGACCAAGGTGCCACTTACCATAATGCCCTGTAACGTATCCTGCTTTTTTGGCTATATCTGCAACTGTAAGGAGATTTTCATCTAACCAGTTTGGCATATTCCTGCGAAGGTTCTTTGCCTCGTGCGCAATATAGCCATGTATTCGGTCCCTAGCCGGATACCTGCCTACCATAAAGGCAGCTCTGCTGGGTGAACAAACTGTTGCATTTACATAAAACTGGGTAAAACGCGTACCTTCAGTTGCTAATTGATCGAGGTTTGGAGTTTTAATGTAAGGATGGCCATAACAGCTTAAATCCTGGTATCCCTGGTCATCAGTGAAAATGAAAACAATATTAGGCTTTTGTCCTTGCAAGACCTCTTGCTTCTTCTGGTTGCAGCCTAATGGGAACAGGATAAAACCAATGATACTGGTAATTAATAATTTACAGGACATTGTATTTTTCTCTTTTTATAATAATCATCATTTGAAAATGCCTTTCCCCGGGAATTTACATATTACTTTTTACTAGTTAGTTTCCATTTTCATACGTTCCTGTTTAGCATAAGCAGCCACATCTTCTGCCTGAGGCACGGTTGCTGCTGCCCTAAGTGGCATAGGCATTCTGTTGTGTTCTGCTCCTGGCTGTCCATACCAAAATGTTACTAAAGAATATTGTAGAAAAGCCTCCGGAGAGGAAATCATATTAAATGCCTCCATATCAAATTTAAACCTTGAGCGAAAAGGTGTGGCGTCCAAAGAACGGGTTCGGGTACAGATATTATAGCCGTGGGTAAATGGTCCGGGGCGACCAGCATGCTGTTTCGCTTCTGTAGGATGCGTTAATCCGCCAACGCGAATATTTCCTAAAAAGGGTGTTGAGAATTCATCCTCACGCTTAGGTACCTGGCCCCCTGCCCAGCCATAATAATCTTCCGTCCCCGTACCAAAATGAGAAGGAAATTGCCTGTCAATATCTTCATCAACAAATATTTTTTCATCTCCTTCACCCCACCACGACCAATGTGGATTGAGTACAATTAAATTGTCTCCAACATGAATCCCCTTCCCTTCTATATCAATAAAATTCAGATCAAAGACCGGCCGGGGCGCATAGGGTTGATCAGTCCACCAATTGGCATAAAAGTGCAGGGAAGAATCTGTCCACTTCCATTTCGATGTTGTCACTTTCGCAGACACAAATACGGGTTCTTCAGCAAGGTTTAAAATGCGCAACTCACCCGTTTCCTTATATGGCATAATCCAGCGACAGACCATAGTGCTGTCAGCTTTCACCTCGCGCTCCCACATTTCATAGGGATCTATTGCATTGACATTGGCAAAAAAATCTCCAAGAGGACACCAAACAGTATTTTCATTATCAAATGTCATTTCCAACACTGTAGACCTTAATGCCTGCGACAAGTTATCTGCACTTAATTTAAATTCAAGATGTCGAACTGCATGGCTCCCATCTGGTAAATTAAGCTCCTTATTCTCTCCTCCGGAAATAGATTCATTGAGCGAAAAATCCTCTCCCCTGTCAAAATCCGCCGGATTTAAAAGTCTGTCCCCGACATCAGCCATAACCTCATTATACTGGGTTAAAAATTCAGGTTTAAAAGTTTCAACCTTTGTTCCTTCCTCATATGCCCGATAATTAATAATATAATAGAAGGAGCTTTCGGCCATGGTTATTTTGCAGCTTTTTGCAAATGAAACTGGTAAGTATAAATCACCTGCCCGACATGTATATTGGGCAAAGGGTTCTTTTATTTGTCCCTTTCCCGTAACCAGCTCAATGAAATTAGCTTTTATCGTTGGGATCGTATCACCATCCAGGTAGAACATGATATCTTCGCCAATCCTATTATTGAGCTTTTTATAAAATGCTGGGATCCAAATTCTGGTGATCACCCCCGGACCATTGTGATCCAAAAGCACCGCCTCTTTTCTACCCTGATTAACTTCCTCACCTAAATCGTAACCATGATCCCTATTAGCAAACCACCCCTCCGGGTCATCAGGTGTTATCGATAGTCGGTTGTAACTACTTGTCTGTAATGATTTGTATTCATGTTCAGGCCAATGTGTGACTATTGAGCGGTCAGCCATTTCATATAATAATGATTCAAATGTCACATCATACTTTGTATTTTCCCTGCACTGAGTTGTAAGTAGAATAAGTAAAATACCGATAACAAGGTTTCCAAATAACGATTTTCTCACAAGTATATATTTTAGTAATAGAATTTATTGAATATAACAAAAAACCGGACGTCAAGTTAAGCTGCAATAAAAGTAATAAATTGCCATGATTGCAAATTTAAAAACCTAGCGCAGTTTAACTCAGCGTGCAAATTATTGGGTAGGTTTACTTCCCCGTCACTGCGAATCCTGCATTGCAGTTGAAACAGAAACCAAGGCTGCCCTGGAGAGTGAATTTGAGGATCAGCTGGATTCCGGTAAGCTGAAGTTTCTCCAGTTTGATATAATGTCTGATGTGGGGAAGGAAGCTGAAAGGTATTTAAAAGCATCAGGACAAACCCTTTATATCGTTAAAGGTGACAGTATCGCTGATCTTACCGGACCGGCCTTTATCTTTGCACATGCCCAGCCTGATAGGTATCATGCCGCACTGAAACAGAATCTACATAAATTTCTCAGATAATGGAAGCCTGGCTCACAGAAATTTATGCAAATGCATCTGGCCCGCTGATATCCGCCTTTTTACTGGTTTTACACATTGCAACTGCCCCATGTCCTATGACGCTCAATATTACTGCCATGGGATTCATAGGCAGGAATATTTCAGACAGGAGAAAGGTATTCTTCAATGGTGTCTATTACGCCCTTGGAACGATGGTTTCATATACCCTGCTGGCTCTGATCATGTTTTTCGGAGCGAATCAACTCAGGATTTCTTCCTTTTTTCAGCAATATTCTGAAAAGATTATCGGACCAATATTATTGCTTATTGGCCTGTATATGATAGGGTTGCTTCATCTCAATTTCCCAACACTCAGTAAGTTTACCAGGGGTTTTGAACGACGAACGATCTTCAGGTCAGGGGATTCATTCCTGCTGGGGATTCTTTTTGAACTTGCCTTTTGTCCATATAGCGGTGTACTCTATTTTGGTATGCTGATCCCGCTTGTGATCACCACCTCTTCTCCGGTATTAAGCCTGGCATTTTCGGCTGCAGCAGCTATCCCGGTCGCCATATTTGCGTGGTTGCTTGCATTTTCCGTTTCAGGAATTGGCAGGGCAAACAGGCAACACAGGATACGCTTCAACTTCATATTAAAAATTTTTGCAACGTGTAGCAATATTTGGCGCAACTATTGCCCAACATACCGGGTGGTTTTAGATGTGAATATACAAATCTAATCATAATCACCAATGTGAGCTGAATACGATAAAATAAGAGCAATTTTGGATGCCGTTAACCGCCGGGTCGGCAGAAATAATATCAACGGAGAGATATTTGCTGCTACGGGTGCTGATTATGATTAGATTTGTATATTGACAGCCAAAAATAATTGATTACCTAATCACTGAGTATTATGAAGAATTTACGAAATTTATTTCTACTGATTATTTTCACAATAGCTGGCATTACAACTGCGCAGGCACAACGCGTTGAAATTGACGCTGCTCTGATTGGCAAATGGGACCTTACCATAACCATGGAGGAGGACCAATTAAAGAATCTCGGAATTTTCAGGCACGGATTAATGTCATCCGATGGTTTCCCGGGATGGCTGGAAGTCAAACTATCTGGTTTTTCAACCCTTGTTGGATATTACGTGGGTTACGAGGGAAGTGCAAGACCCATTGCCGAAGTGCATTACAATGCCGATAAGGATACATACCACTTTACCATTCCTCCCCAATGGATGGATATTGATGATATCTATTTTGAATTTGAGCTTAAAGACAACAAACTCTCTGGCTACAAACTGCTGGATGGAAACAAACTTAAGTTTACAGGTGTGCGTGCACCGGATTTGGAAAGAAAGGAACCGCCAATATGGGGCAATCCTGTTAATTTACTTACCGAAAATATGGATCGCTGGATTATCCCGGAGAACAATAAATTCAAAATGGTAGATGGTATACTGGTGAACCCGGAAAAAGGGGGAAACCTCGTAACCAATCAGAAATTTAATGATTTTAAACTCAGCGTGGAATTCAGGTATCCGGAAGGAAGTAACAGCGGTATTTACCTTCGTGGCCGTTATGAGATACAGATTGAAGATTCGAAGGGAAGAGCCGATGATGTGAGTATCGGTGGCATTTATGGCTTTATTGCACCGGCAGTAAATGCTGCCAAAGATCCCGGAGAATGGCAAACATACGAAGTGACCCTGGTCGGGCGACATGTCACGGTGATACATAATGGAGTTGCAGTTATTTTCAACCGTCCGATTCCCGGCATAACAGGAGGATCACTTGACAGTAACGAAGGTGAACCCGGACCTATTATGATCCAGGGAGATCATGGACCGGTGGAATTTCGCAAATTTGTTATTACTCCGGCAATGTAATTCTAATCGTGGTTAAAACATGTGCCTTACACTGTATTTTCGAACATTACCGGTATTTTCTGCTGAAGACATATCTCGCTGCCAAACTTTTTATTGTGTCGGGTGTTTAAACAGGAACAATAATTTTCCATTTTCATGACCGATCCGACCATCGCTGTCCTGCCCTTTCTGAACATTGGCGCTGAAGGGGAAAATGAGTATTTCAGCGATGGCATCACCGAGGAAATCATCAATGCACTGTCGCAGATCGATCACCTGAAGGTCATTTCGCGTACTTCTTCCTTCTACTTCAAGAACAAGGAGATCCCCCTGAAGGAGATTGCGCGGCAGCTGGGGGTGGCCAATATCCTGGAGGGGAGTGTCCGGTTCGCCGGAAACAGGGTCCGTATCACCGCCCAGCTCATCCAGGCCAGCGATGATTTCCATTTCTGGTCGGAATCATGGGACCGTGATATGCAGAATATTTTCGAGATCCAGGATGAGATCAGCCTGCTCATCGCCGAAAGACTCAGGGAGCAGGCCGGGCACTTCGAGATCGGGGATCACCTGGTGGAAAAGCAGACCGGGAACCTTGATGCCTACAACTATTCCTTAAGGGCCAGGTATCATTTCAACCGCTGGAATCCGGTGGACATGCAGGAATCTATCCGCCTATACAAAAAGGCACTGGAACTGGACCCCGACCATGTGGAGTCTCATATAGGCATTGCCGATGCATATAGTTTCATGGCCACCACAGAGTTCATGCCACGTGAGGAAACCTGGCGACTGAATGTGGAACATACCATGAAGGCAAATACACTGGATCCTGAAAATGCGGCCGTTCACTACCAACTGGCCAACCTCGCTTTCTTTACGGAGTTTGATTTTCAGAAGGCTGCCAGCTACAATTTCAGGGCCCTGGAGCTGATGCCCAATTATCCCAACGCACAGCAGTTCATGGCATTTCTCTATTTGCTGTATGGCGACATGAAGAAAGCGGAAGATCATGTGCAGCTGGCCATGCGCATCGATCCCCTGAACCAGGAGACTCTTTTTTACAAGGCCTACTATGACTACCGCACCGGGGCCTTCGAAGAAGCCCTGAGTCAGCTGGAAGCCATCATCGGACTGAACCCGCTGAACATTCCTGCCAATATTGTACGGGCATACTGCCTGCTGAAGCTGGGAAGATACGACGCCACCCTGTCTACTATGGATGCCATGCCCGATGAAGTCGCGCTCCCCGATGAGCAGCTCGGGATCCGTTGCCTTTCCTACATCTTGAAAGGTGACCAGGATCATGCAGCAGCATGCCTGGAACAATTAAGACAGAAATCGAAAGATGCATCTGCCTTCCAGGCCCATTCCTACCTGTTCCTCGCGCTGGTTAGCCAGGAAAAGCACGACGAGGCGTTCGAATGGCTGGAGCAGGCCATGGAGATGAAATCCTCTGTCCTGTTACTGACCTTTTCTGACCCGCTGGCAGCTGACCTGCAGGAGGATTCCAGGTATGCAGCTTTCCACCGGCGTCTTTACGGGGGTGCGCTGATCCCGCCTGCACATGCACAGAAATCGGACCTTGCACTTGATGATGATACGGTGCAGGAATATACGGGAAGGCTCCTCGATTATATGCAAAATGAGCAACCTTACCTGGATCCCGGACTTTCATTGCGCGGACTGGCCGGCCTGATGGAGATCCATCCAAACAAGCTGTCCTGGCTGATCAACCAGAAGCTGAACAAGAATTTCAATGAATTCATCAATCATTACCGTGTGGAACATTTCAAGGAACTTGCGGGAGATCCCGGCAATTCGCACATTTCACTGATCGGGCTGGCCTACGAAAGTGGCTTCAACTCCAAAACGGTCTTCAATACCTACTTTAAGAAAGAGACCGGAATGACCCCGAGTACATTCCTGAAAGGCTGAATCCCGGGAAAGAAGTTCGTAATTATAATTCCAAACCTCCCCGGAGTTATTCAGAACGGTTGGGTGGCCGGAAACGTATTCCTTTGCTCCCATAGAAATCAATAAAAACAAAAAAAATGGAAGCAAAGAAAATGAATGCAGTTGTTGCAAGCGGATACGGGGCGCCTGAAGTGCTCCAGTACAAAGTAGTTGAAATCCCGGTTCCTGATGCAAATGAGATGCTTGTCAGGATCAAAGTAAGTTCGGTCACCCGGGCAGATACCATGATGCGAACAGGCAAACCACTTTTTGGAAGACTGTTTACCGGGCTGCGCAAGCCCAAACACGCCATCCCGGGAACCGGTTTTTCCGGTGAGGTGGTACGCACCGGTGCGAATGTAAAAAGTTTTAAAGAGGGGGATGAGGTATTCGGGGAAACCACCCTCGGCTTCAGTACCAATGCAGAATATGTGGTGGTTCCTGAAGAAGGCGTGGTGCTGCATAAGCCTGATAATCTTCCCCACGAGGAGGCAGCTTCCTATTGTGACGGGGCGCTTACCTCTTATTATTTTCTGAAGGAACTCGCAAAAATAAAACCCGGACAGAAGATCCTTATCAACGGGGCTGCAGGAGGCCTGGGTACTGCTGCTGTTCAGCTGGCCAAAGGAATGGGTGCTGAGGTGACAGGAGTCTGCAGCGGCAGGAATGCAAACCTTGTGAGATCCCTTGGGGCCGATCATGTCATTGATTACCAGCAACAGGATTTCACAGCTTCGGGTGCAACCTATGATATCATATTTGACACGGTAGGAAAAAGTGGTTACCGAAGCAGCCGTAAAGCCCTGACAGAACAAGGTGTTTATCTCTCACCGGTACTCAATACAGGATTAATGCTGCAGATGGTATTCACCTCCGGGACCGGAAAGAAAAGAGCCCGTTTTGCTGCATCCGGGATGAAAAAGGATCACGAGCTGAAAGCACTGCTGTCAGAACTGGTCAACATCCACCAGGACGGAGGATTCCGGACCGTGATCGACCGCCAATTCCCGCTGGAAAAAGTATCCGCAGCACATCGCTATGTTGAGGCAGGACATAAAAAAGGAAATGTAATTGTCATCGCTTAATCTTAAAAAAAACTATACTGCGAGGCAACTGGTCACCTTGACTTTAAACGAAGATTGTAATTAATTGTAAATAAATACTATAACTAAAATATATACTTATGAAAACAGCTGAAAGAAAACAGGCTTTGGTGGCGGGTATCTCGATCATCATCATGGCCATCGCAGCCATATTCGCATATGGATATGTATTTCCCCTGGTCGAGGTGGAAGGGGATCCACCAGCCACCCGGGCGCAAATGGTATCCAATCAAAATCTCTTCCTGGCAGGTCTCGGTGCCTGGATGATCATCTTCATCACGGACCTCCTGGTCACCGTGGCATTGTTCTTCTTTTTCAGGAAAACAAGGAAAAACCTTTCCCTGGCCACTGCGGCAGCACGACTGGTGTATACCATTATCCTGGGAATTGCGCTGAGCGGGCTCTTCGGCCTGGTTCCGCATTTGAATGAACCGGGTGTCGATGCCGCGCAGGCAGGGACACGCATACTCGAGGCATTTGAATCTTTCCGGAAGTACTATACGTTCGGCCTGATTATTTTCGGGTTGCACCTGCTGGGACTGGGCTATCTCAGTATCCTGAATGCCCGCGTGCCCAATCTATTTGCATACCTGCTCCTGGTGGCAGGTCTTGGATACCTGGTGGTCGATATTTCGAGGATGTTACCAGTCATCCCTGTGGCAACTGTTGACACGATGGAATCCATCCTGATAGTCCCCATGGCACTGGGAGAGATCCTGCTGGCCATCTGGCTCATCGTTAAAGGAGGAAAAATCAAAAAACAAAAGGCATGAAAAAAGTTGGAAGAATATTATTGAGTATAGTATCAGGATTTCTTGGCCTGGTCATCCTTATCGCAGTCATCCTTTCCGTGCGATACTCTCCCCGCTATGTCTATCGGCTGGCCAGGTACAATGTAGCCGATGTCTATGATTACACCCATTTTGAAAACAGGAAGATCAGCGCCGCTGAACACCCATACAATTTTCCAGCCGGACATGATGAACCCTATGTGGAATCTTTGTTCCGGTCAACGGTTGAAGGATATGGTTTCAGCAGTTTCGATGCATGGGCCGAAGCATCTTATACCACATCGCTGATTGTCATTCGAAGGGATACAGTTCTGTATGAGCGATACTTCAACGACTTTACGCGGGATTCAATGTTTCATTCCCAGTCCATGGCCAAGTCTTTCATCTCCAGTCTCATTGGTTTTGCCATTGCCGATGGATATATTGATGGTGTTGACGATCCCATGACCGATTACATTCCCGAGTTGCTGGAACGGGATGCCCGTTTTGGGAAGATCACCCTGAGACACCTGCTGATGATGCAGAGCGGACTGAAATATACGGAGTCCTATCTTCCCATACTGGGTATTCATGCACCCTGGCACGATGAAGCTTTGGGATATTATCATGGCGATGTCAGGAGACTGTTGCTGAAGAAGGTGGAAATTGCGGGTCCTCCCGGGCAGGATTTTCAGTATAACAATTACAATACCTCTTACCTGGGCCTGGTCATTGAACGGGCCACCGGTCAAACTGTTTCTGCGTACCTTGAAGAAAAGCTGTGGTCCAGGATCATGGAATATGATGCCTTGTTTTCTGTCGACAGCAAAAAAAACGGGTTCGAATATATGCCCAGTCGCCTGATCGCCAGGGCCATCGATTATGCCAGGTTCGGAAGGCTTTTCCTTCACGATGGGAATTGGAACGGGGAACAGTTACTACCCAAAGAATGGGTACAGGAGTCTACACTGGAAAACACCTCAGTGCCGCGGGAGATCTACCCCGAATGGATGGGCAGTGGCTGCAACAGGACCTGGTATACTTACCAGTGGTGGGGCCACGCAAACTGCGATTCAGGTGACAGTTTCTTTGCGTCCGGGAACCTCGGTCAGGACATTTATATAACACCTGGAAAAGAAACCATTATTGTTCATTGCGGGAATTCGCTTGAATATTATAATGCAGATGTGCTGAGACGTGTGTCTGCAAAACTCAAATAATACCAAAGAAAAATGAAAACAATATTGATACTTCCCATCCTGGCTATGCTGATGGCTTCCTGCCAGGAAGATCCGGTCATATGGAACGGGCCCCAGATAACCCAGCCCCGGGACCAGCTGACCGTTGAGCAACTGCTTGGCGAGAAAGTATTGGCCCTGACAGATATGAGCTATTTTGCCAGGCCTGAATGGGCAGAGGAGGCGATCCATCCTTTCTCGGGAGCGATCTCGATAGAAGATACCAAACTGGTTTTTTCAATTGAAAGGGATTACTATCCCGGTGAAAACATCTTTCCAGGTGTCACACTCGATTTTGTCACCTATGAAGGCAGTTTGATTCCTGTACAGAACAAAGTAATGGTGGATGACCATCAGGCAAGCAGCTTGTGGAATGTGTTTGTCGGGACCGGGAAAGTCTGGCACGAAAAAGTGGATGGAGACTGGTCCCGCGCCTCATTTCCCCTAACCCTGACCGACAGCTATATCGGGCAGGCCAGGAACTGTGTCGCAACGTTTGTCTATAAGGAGGATTCCATCAGCAACCTCTGCTTGCAATGCAGCCAGGAAACCGCAGATCTGAATGAACTGCAGGTAGGTAATATGCGTGCAATGTTGCCTGCCGAATACAGGCCAGGAACCTATGCCGAGTCGAATGCAGTGATTGAAAAACGGAAGCGGATGGTATCGAACAGGCTTCCCGTCCACCCGTTATCTGCAATAGACACGGAGCATGAGATCGCAGGATATTATGAAAAATCATTGTATACGAACGCCCCAACGAGCCTGGGGGCCATCATCGCAGAAGGAGCGATCTACCTGCAGCCCCCCAAAACGCGTCACGGTCTGTATCCATATCCGCAGGAAATGCGCCATGCGGTTTATTCCGTCAGCAAGAGCATGACCGGTGCACTCGCCTTATTTTATCTTGCCGAACGGTATGGCGATACGATCTTTGATGCGCTGATCTCCGATCATGTGCCGGCACTGTCAACGCACCCGGCATGGCAGGGGGTGACGTTCGTGCATACACTGAATATGGTAACAGGCACCGAAGGGGGTGAAGAGGGCGCGCTCTTGTATGAAATTCTCATCCAGGCCCGTACAGCAGAAGAGGCAATCAGCAATATCGCAGGCCTGGGTGATGAACCGGGCATTCCCGGGGAAGTGTTCAACTATGCCACCACTAATCTCTTTGTACTCTCCTGTGCGATGCAACATTATGTGGAGGAAAAGGAGGGCTTGGGAATTTCCTACTGGGACCTGGTGCACGACAATGTGCTTGTGCCACTGGGGATAGAAAATTTTGTGCTCAGGCGTACCATCGAAAATGACGGTTCTGAAGGTCTCCCACTGCTTGGGTACGGGGCATGGCCCACACTCGATGAAGCAGCCAAAATGGCTTTGTTGTTTTCAAATGAGGGGAACTACAGGGGACAGCAACTGTTGCACCGGGAAAAATGCCGTGAAGCCCTTGGCCGGACCTACTGGAAGGGGATCAGCACCGGCAATGATTACCGGGGCAAGTATTACCGCCACTCCTTCTGGACAAAGGATATCAGGGCCAACGGTTGCAAAGTGGAGGTGACCTATATGCTCGGGTATGGGGGAAATTATGTCTGGTTTTTTCCCAGTGGTGTGATCGCGATCAGGTTCATGGATGAATATGACCTGGAATTCAAGGACCTGGTAAAAGGAGTCGAAAAATTCATGTCTTCTTGCAGATAGGAGCAAGAATTCCCCCGCAGCTTCACATCCTGTTTTCAACTTACCGGGGTCATGACGAGCTGTTTTTATGCCAAAAGCATTTGTTCAATGAATGACCGGGAGAACATTTTTTTATCCTGAACGTTGTAGGGTTGACCAGGACATTATTCAACAGGAAACCGGACGGCATGATGCTCTTTTTATGCGGCAATTCATGGACAGTCGTTTCACAATGATTATCTTCGTCCTGATTCAAAAACTACCGTTAATAAAAGAGATTATAAGTAATGGCAAAAATTACCTGGACGCACACAGATGAGGCGCCTGCGCTCGCATCACTTGCATTTCTTCCTGTGCTGGAAGCTTTCACAAAGAATACGGAAATCGATATTGACCTGGCGGATATATCGCTGGCTGGTCGGGTCATCGCGTGTTTTCCTGAAAAACTTCGTGAAGAACAAAGGATCCCGGATTATCTGTCCATCCTGGGGAAGATGACACAGGAGCCCAATACCATCATTGTGAAATTGCCCAATATCAGTGCGTCGGTCCCGCAACTCCAGGGAACCATCAGGGAATTGCAAAGCCAGGGATATGACATCCCTGATTACCCTGAAGAGCCTGAAACAGAAGAGGAGATAGCGCTTCAGAAACGGTTTTCCGTAGTACTGGGATCGGCTGTGAACCCGATTCTCCGCGAAGGTAACTCAGACCGGCGCCCGGCAGCATCCGTGAAGAAGTTCGCACAGAAGCACCCGCACCGGATGATGAAACCGTGGCCGGAATCCGGCTCAAAGGCCCGTGTTGCATATATGAACGACAAAGACTTCTATGCGCATGAAACTTCGGTTACGATGGAACAAGCCGGGAAGGCCCGGATCGAATTTGTAGACAAGGAAGGCAATGCCACAGAACTGAAAGACAATATCGCACTTTCAGCAGGCGAAGTGGTTGACACATCGCACATGAATGTGGCTGCGTTGCGGGATTTTTATGCCGCGCAGATCGAAGAAGCAAAAAAAGATAATGTCCTGCTTTCGCTTCACCTGAAGGCGACCATGATGAAGGTCTCGGATCCCATCATGTTCGGTCATGCCGTTTCAGTTTATTATAAGGATGCCCTGGATAAACATGCCGCCACCCTGAAGGAAATTGGCGCCAACATCAACAACGGCCTGTCAGATGTGCTGGAAAAACTGAATAAACTGTCTTCGGAGAAAAAGGCTGAAATCGAGGCCGACATCCGGGAGGTTTATAAAAACAGGCCCGCGCTGGCCATGGTCGACTCACGAAAGGGCATTACCAACCTGCATGTACCCAATAATGTCATCGTTGATGCATCCATGCCCAATGTGATCCGCGATGGCGGTAAAATGTGGAACAACGACGATGCGCTGCAGGATTGTATTGCCATGATCCCTGACCGCAGCTATGCCACCATGTATGAAGTGATCCTCGAAGATGCAAAAGAAAAGGGCCAGTTTGATCCTGCCACAATGGGCAATGTGTCCAACGTGGGATTAATGGCCAAAAAAGCAGAGGAATACGGATCCCATGACAAGACCTTCCAGGCTGTGGCCCCCGGCACCATCCGCGTAGTCGATGAATCAGGATCAACCCTGCTCGAACAGAATGTGCAAAAGGGTGATATCTTCCGTATGTGCCAGGCCAAAGACGTAGCCATCCAGGACTGGGTGAAGCTGGCGGTAAGCCGGTCGAGGGACAGCGGAAGCCCGGTGGTGTTCTGGCTTGACGAAGAACGTGCCCATGACCGTGAGATCATTAAAAAAGTGAATGCTTACCTGGCAGACCATGATACCAGCGGACTTGAAATCCTGATCAAATCCCCGGCCGAAGCAATGCGGTATACCCTGGAGCGTGTGCGCAGGGGAGCAGATACGATCTCGGCGACGGGCAATGTACTCAGGGATTACCTCACCGACCTTTTCCCCATCCTTGAGCTTGGAACCAGCGCGCGGATGCTGTCCATCGTCCCCCTCCTGAAAGGGGGCGGACTTTTTGAAACAGGTGCCGGCGGATCAGCGCCAAAGCATGTGCAGCAGCTGGTCAAAGAGGGACACCTGCGGTGGGATTCCCTGGGAGAATACTGCGCACTTGTCCCTGCCTTTGAAATGATCGTTGACCAGACCGGGGATCAAAAAGCTGCTGTTCTCGCCAAAACCCTGGACCAGGCCATCTCACAATACCTTGAAAACGGTAAACTGCCCTCCCGCAAGGTTCATGAGCTCGACAACAGGGGCAGCACCTTTTACCTGACCCTTTACTGGACCAGGGAGCTTGCAGCACAGGATGAAGATCCTTCCCTCAAAGCACGTTTTGAAAAGCTGGCGGATGCCCTCGGTAAAAATGAGGAGGTCATCATGAAAGAGCTGACAGACGCACAGGGCAAGCCGGCAGACATAGGCGGTTATTTTCATCCGGATGTAGACAAAGCGACACGAGAAATGCGCCCCAGTAAAGTTTTCAATGAAATTCTAGCCAGTTTCTGAGGTATTTTTTTTCACGCAGTACACCACTATTATAATGCACAGGCTGAAGCCGGAAGGTGGACATATTGTGCAATGCGTCCAGGGATGGGCTTGGACATGCTGTATTTACTTCCCCCGGGTTCAGCCAGGCACACCTGGCTTTTTCCCAATTCTATAAGTTGTTGGCTAGCTTCTGACCCAGCGCAATGAACCTGAATCAAAGTTTTATTGTTACATATATTTCTTGTTGTTTTGCATACAGGGAGCATTCACTTCCAGGAAAGCAAAACCACGGTGTTAATTTATGTAAAACGTTTAAGGATAATTGTTATGGCTTACAGGAATTTCGCACTTCTCACCCTTGCTGCTATTCTGCTTGCAGGTTGCGGGCCGGAGAAAAAAAATATCGAACCTGCACTGGAAAGTATTACAGTGGAAGAATTTAAGGAACACGTCTCAGTCATCGCTTCTGATGAACTCAGGGGAAGGGCACCTGGTACGAACGGCGAAGAACTGACCATCAACTACCTGGCCGATGCATTTGGCAGACTTGGATTGGAACCGGCGAATGAAGGCAGCTATTTCCAGGAACTTTCCCTTGTGGAAATTACCGCTGAACCATCAATGGAGATGCTTATCAGTGGAGCAGACGGACAATTCGCCCCGGCATACAGGGAGGATTTTATCGGGACGACCTCACAGATCAGCGAAAACATTGAGATAGACAATTCGGAAATAATCTTTATCGGATACGGGATTGATGCCCCTGAATACGGTTGGAATGATTATGCAGGCCTGGATGTGAAGGGGAAAACCGTACTTATGCTGGTGAATGATCCGGGTTACGCCACCGGAGACACAGCGTTGTTTACCGGGAGGGCAATGACATATTATGGCAGATGGACATATAAATATGAGGAAGCTGCACGCCAGGGGGCGAAAGCTGCCATTATTATCCACGAGACGGGTGCTGCCTCCTATCCCTGGGACGTAGTGGAAAACTCCTGGAGCGGTCCCCAGTTTCATCTTACCGATAACGAGATTTCATCATCATCACTGCAATTCCAGGGGTGGATCACTACTGACCTTGCCCAACAGCTTTTTACATCCGCCGGGATTGAATATGATCCTATGATTGCAGCAGCTGCCGAACCCGGGTTTGGACCCGTTGAGATGAACCTGGATGCTTCCGTCACCTTCAGCAATAAAATCAAGCAAATCAAATCGAATAATGTCGCTGCCCTGTGGCCGGGAAATGAAAGAGCCGATGAATATGTGGTTTACATGGCCCATTGGGATCACCTTGGTGTGAATAACAGCTTCGAAGGAGATTCCATATTTAACGGAGCGGTGGATAATGCAACAGGTATTTCAGCACTGCTCCAGATAGCCAGGGCATTTACCGTGTTACCTGAAAAACAAGCGCGCTCAGTGCTGTTCCTGGCCGTTACCGCTGAAGAACAGGGCCTCCTGGGGAGTCAGTATTACGCTGAAAATCCCCTTTTTCCCCTCGATAAGACGGTTGCGGCCATCAATATGGATGCATTGAATATTTTCGGAAAAACAAAGGATATGACCATGATCGGTTACGGGAAATCTGAACTGGATGCGTATGCCGCTGAGGTGCTCGAGAGCCGGGGAAGATATGTCGCACCGGATCCGCACCCTGAGCGGGGCAGCTTTTTCCGTTCCGACCATTTCAGTTTTGTGAAAGTTGGCGTACCCACCCTGTACCTGACTTCCGGTTCAGATTACGTGGGTCATGATAAAGAATGGGGAGAGGAAGTCAGCCAGCAATGGATTATTGAAAAATATCATAAACCGGGAGATGAATATGAACCGGAAAAATGGAATTTCGAAGGCATCCTGGAAGACATGCAGGTGTTTTTTGAAGTGGGGTATCATCTCAGCAATACCGGTGAATTCCCTGCCTGGAATGCTCATTCTGCATTTAAACGCTGAACATCGAATCTGACATTTTCCGCGGAAGGCAGGAGATGGTGCAGCTGTTAATGTAAGAGGCACCATGAACGATCCTGCAACTTCTGCGGTTAGAAAAATTTAAATTAATCAAATAAAGTAACCTCAATATTATCCTCTATTTGGGGACTGATTATTGATTTATGCTTACCAGGGTTACTTCGAATGTTAAATCTTTATCTGCTAAAGGATGATTTGCATCAACAGTAATACTATCGTCTTTAACATCTGTAACTATAAGAGGTATTTTCTGTCCATCAGGTGTTTGAGACACAAGCTGTAAACCAACTTCAGGATTAATTTCCGGAGGTAACTGGTCCTTTGGAACTTGCTGAACAAGCTCTTCTTTCCGCTCTCCATAGGCCTCAGCTGCCGGAATATTAATGGTTTTCGATTCTTCTGCCTCCATTCCTATCACTCCCTTGTCGAATCCTGGGATAACCTGGCCTGCACCTATTGTGAACTCCAGTGGGTCCTTTCCTTCTGATGAATCAAATACTTCACCGTCACTTAATGTCCCTTTATAGTGGACTTTTACTTTGTCATTTGCTTTTGCTGTCATAATCATTTATTTGATATTAAGTTACGAAGTAATGATTCTTTAGACTCCTAAACAAATTCAAGTAATACTTTTTTTAAAAAATGCAGGATCGATGGATAAAAGAATTACATATATGAGCAAATTAAGTTAAGCTTCCCAATAAAATCATAAGTTTCATTTACATCCTGTATTTAGTTTTCTCCATCCCCTCCTCCTTCATTTTCAGAATTATTTTGTGGGCTGTCATCTTTCTCAGGCTTCATGCTTTCGTTAGAAACTTTCTTGGTTTCTACAATTTTTCCATCCTTATCCAGAACCAGGAAATAGGTAAACTTATCAGTGTCGACAGCAATTTCATAATCAATCCCGCCTGTACTGGTTTCGGTTACCTTTGCATTACGAAATGAACCCTTTGGATACTTTTTTATGATGGTTTTGCTGATTTTATCCGGAATGTTTTCCTTGCTAAGTATATATTCAGAATGTTCCCAATTCCCTTCCTGGTCAAACAGCGAGGTGATTTTCAAACCTTCGTTGATAAATCTAATCCTGTATACATCCTTCTTTTTCTTGAATTTTACTTCCACCGCATCCGGATATTTAGAGAAAAAAGGATCCTTTACCGCCGCCGGTAATTCTTTCTTTTGTGCCGCTACATCTAATGTAGCCAAAAGAATGGCCGCAAAAAATATGAGCTTCTTCATCTCTTTTAGTTGTTGATTATTGTATAAAAAATACCAACTAAATTTAGAGAATTTTGGAATAAGAAGATATATGTTGATGCCCGTACCGTGTGTTTTTTTTGTTTTTTTTGGTATTCATTGCTGAATTGAATTCCGGGTTATTTCAGACCCGATGATTTGAATAGACCTTTCGTCTTAAGATTATAAAATACAAGCACTTATAATGATTCAAATCTAAATGAAAGCCAACTCGAAAAGATTAAGAACCAGGAATTACAGGTTACATTACCACGATCATTTTTGTGTTGACCCGTTCTCCTGATTGTACTTTCACGAAATAGCTGCCTGTCATCAATGCTGAAACATCCAGGGTATACTTTTGCTGACCGGCACCCGGTTGTAGGTTTTCATGTGATTGAAATACCACACGACCTCCCAGGTCCTGGATGGCAATTGAAACTTTTGAAGGTGCTCCCAATGCAAGGTCTACATGTAATACATCCTGCACAGGTACAGGATAAATACGCAGATGATGGTCCCACTCGCCCGGCGATACACGCAAAGTTGGATCCGTGATATAGCTGGCTGAAACCACCGCGTCAGTTTCCGACAGGGTAAGATAGGTTGAAGAAGCGCCCGGATCATCCAGCTGGGGTGTGCCTGATTGGATGATCCATGCATCGAACACCTCACCTCCGGCTGCTGCATCGGCCCGGATCAGCACACGGTCGCCCGGCGCATAAGCGCCCGATCCGTCTCCGTTGTTCACAGTAAGATTTACTTCCGTGTAAATTCCCTCGCTGATCAATTGTATTGCATCAATTCTTGTAGTGATGTTGGCAGACTTAAAACTATACAGGCGGAACCAGTTGATCTCACTGAGATCGGGATTTCCCTGCACGCCTGCTTCACTGATCGGCAGGCGGATGTAGTTCCAGCCATCTGCCAGTCCCTCTAACCTCCAGTTATATTCATCTGAATCGGGTTTACCTGCGCTTCCTAGTTCCACCTGGTTCGCACCCTCCATTTTAGTCACATCGGAAATGTAATACCAGAATTGCAACATGCTGCCCGCTTCCGAACCACGGGTATTATAAGTGGTGGGGAATTTTTTCTTGAATTCATCTGTGTTGCCTCCTGAATACTCCAGGCAATTGATGCCCTGCTTGTTGTCTGAGCTGTTCAATTGCAAGGAACCGGATGATTTCCAGCCGGAGGTCAGATCGCAGTCGTCCAGGTATTCATCGCTGCTTGTCAGCCTGATGGACTGACGGAGGGAAGTTTCCCCAAACCAGCCGCTGTCGGCCTGCATCATCTGCCACTGAAAATCCCAGGGACCTTCTGTATCCGGGGCAGTGATTTCGAATGTAAATGATTTTTCATCACCGGGGAGGATGCTATCCCCTTCGCTCATGGCTACCTGCTGAATTCCCCAAGTTAAATTTTCAGCCGGATCCTGGCATCCGAGCGCATGTCCCTTGTACCTGGTCCATGAAGTCGTGCCCGCATTCTTCATCTTTACCTGAACAGTGACCTTTTCTCCGGGCACCATGGGCGGAATGACATGGGAAACAAATGCAGCGTCATTCACCAGGATGATCTCCTTATATGTTGCAGTAACCTCAGCGGGGGTACCTTGCAGCACCAGTGTTGTCTCCGGATCGTCGATATCTGCAATCAATGGATCCCCGGATACGATAACCCATCCGGCGAACTCCTCCCCTTCTGAGGCAGCATCTGCCACAATAATTGCGGATTCATAGGGGTAATAATCGCCAGCGCCGGAGCCGCTGTTCACGACCAGTGTTGCGGTTTCGCATGTTCCCTCCGGCACGCCACAACCGCACAATCCGGGTTCCGTTTTATCCGGATCCTCCGGGCACAGGTCAGCATCACCTACAAACACCTGTTCAGAACTGTTGGCAGCAACATCGAGGGTCACATCGATCACCCGGAATGCATCGCCGTCAAATTCCTGGATGACCGAAGCATTGGTGACCCGGTATTCAAATCCCCGGGGCATTACAAAACGTATTTTCGCTCCCAGGATGGGAAAGTCGAACTTATTGGTGATCGTGGCTGTGTTTTCATATGCGCTGCCATTGTTGTCATCCTGGAATTCAAGCGTCAGGTTGGGTACCCAGGTTGCTGCATCATCCTGGTCACCGCTCTCGAGCACTTCCACAACTGCATTGGTGCCTGCTGGTGTGCTGAAGGTACCGCTTGCATCATCGACGCGAAACAGGTTAAATTCGAAATGATCACGGATGGAACCCGCGATGTATGCCACCTCCGGACTCCCATCATCAAAGCTGTATGGGTTATCTGTCCTTATGTGATGCTTATCCCCGGCAAGCACCAGGTCAAGCGGGTGTGCAACGTTGATGAACTCATGCAATTTATTGTAGCAATGTCCCGCTGAGACAAGAAAGTTTCCTCCTGCCCCATCGCCATTCAACCACGCCACGGCTTCATCGGCCTGGTATTGATGGTCCCCACCATTTGTTTCAGAGACGGCCCAGGCGTTATTCAGCATCATATAACGACCGTTGCCGTATGTGAAATTTGAATTCTGCAATCCCCAGTAATCATTGAAGAAATCTGAATTTACCTGCACCGAAGCCTGCGGCCAGTCATTTGATTTGTAGGCATCATGGTCGCCCGGCACCAGGAACGTTGCAGCCGAGGCATCCGCCATGCCTTTTATCCCTTCAGCATCGTTGCCCTGGAAATACATTACTTCCCGCTCGGGGTGATTTCTGACATTGTACATATTGTCGCCTGTCTCAATGATCAGCTGGCAGTCCATGATATTTGCCATTTCGATCATAGCTGTTTTCCGGGCCAGGAGTGTATAGGTGTCATAATTATACTGGTAGAGATGTCCGTCCGACATGTGCATGATGTAGTAATTCTCCTTGTACGCTTTCAGGACTTTTACGCCACCATGGGAAATGACATCATCCGATGTGGTTTTCAAGACCAGGTTATAGCGATCCGCCGGGGCGTCCGATGGTACCTCCACGCTGATCCTGTTATTGAACCTGTTTCCTGACAACGGATCATATTCCCAATCACCGGAGGTGAGTGTGAATGTGCAATTCACCGAATGGTAAGGACCCTCAAGCACTACGCCGGTAACCGTCTGTCCCTCATCAGCATTGAACCACACCTCGAGACTATCGCCCGACAATACGACAGCAGTTGTTGAGCGCCAGGGATAGACAATATTTGCAGCGTGGGAATGAAATGAAAAGCCAGCAAGGAAAAGAGAGAATAATAAAATCGTTTTTTCCAGGAGGTGCATGTGTGATATGTTAGAATTTTTTTAAAGTATGTGGCCGAACCTTTGCAGTCGGTTATCTGCAGGTACTATTTTCCTCTTCGTAATGGCTGAACGGGTATTACGAATGATGCATACCGAATGGCAAGATAGATATGTTTGATTAACCAGGCATTAACGGGTCGTTAATAACCTGCCATTAACTGACCATGAGTTAAGAAAGGCAGAAAAATCTCCATGGGTTCATCGTATATATCTTATTTTAAGTACTATGATATAATAAGTTATAAGCTGCGTTTTTAGTTAAGGTGACCTGTTGCCTCACAGCATATTAATATTAATAGTGGTGTTCGGGCTCCTACGCTAAAGCTTCGGCGACAGCGTGCGAACCGAACGCAGTGGAGCTCGACGAAGCCAAATTAAATTGCTCAATGATGAAGGTTTCATTCAGTAAAATGAATTTCTGGGTGAAGAGGAAAAAAAAATGGAAATAATTCAGGCGGGGAAAATTATTTATGTTTCCTGTATTTCGCCGGGTTCACTTTATAGTACTTCTTGAAAGACTTAGCAAAGTGGGAAGGATTTTTCATACCCACTTCATACATCACCTGTGTCACGTTCAATTCGGTGGAACGCAGGAGTCGTGCGGCACGTTTCATTCGAACGATCCTAATCAGTTCATTCGGGGTGGTATTGGTAACCGAACGGATTTTACGAAACAGCTGGGAACGGGTCATACCCAACTCCCTGCAAAAAGCACTCATATTGAATTCCGCATCTTCCAGGTGGCGATGGATGATGTCCAGAATGCCCCGAAGTGTATTATAATGCAACGTCCCCTCATCTGATTCGCTTGCCAGGAGAAAATCATGCGCAAATTTTTCGCGCAGCTGCGCACGCTGACGGATCAGGTTCCTGACACGCACCCTCAGCTCTTCGGAATCGAAAGGTTTAATAATATAGTCATCCGCTCCTGTTTCCAACCCTTCCAGCTTGCTCTGCATGTCTGCTTTCGCAGTGAGCATGATCACCGGGATGTGGTTGGTAGCAGGATCCTGCTTCAGGACCTCCATCATTTCCAGTCCGCTCATTACCGGCATCATCAGGTCGGTAATCACCAGGTCGGGCAGGGATTGCTTCGCTATTTCAAGTCCTTTTCTTCCATCTTCGGCCTCGAGAACCTGGTAAAAAGCTTCCAGTTGATCGACCAAATATTTTTTCAGATCAGGATTGTCCTCGACCACCAGCACAACATGCTCATGATTTAGCACGCGTTTCTCCTCTGAATTTTGCTTCGGCTGTTCATTTCCAACCAATTCCTTTGTTTGAATAGTTCCAGGCGTGTCGCTATACTGCATATCCTCGCCTGGAAAGCACTCTTCCGATACCGGGAATCTCACTCTGAAAGTGGTTCCCTTTCCAGTTGCACTTTCAACTGCAATTGTTCCCTTTAACAGCTCCACCAACTCCTTTGTGAGGGAAAGTCCAATACCGGACCCCTCTTCGATTCGTGTGTCATTGGATGATGCCTGGTAGAAGCGGTCGAATATCCTTGACACTTCCTCTTCATCCATCCCCTTTCCGGAATCTGATATTTCTATTTCAGCGTATTTCTGATCAGTACCAGGCTTGGTCAGATATTTTAAGCTTAGTCCCACCCTTCCTCCTTTTCCAGTGAATTTAAAAGCATTAGACAACAGGTTGGTGATGATCTTTTCGGTCTTGTCAGGATCAAAGCATACTTCCTTATCAGCATCCACTATCTGTGTCGAAAATTGTATTTCCTGGCTGTCGGCGAGGGACTGGAATGAACTGACCAGCACCCGGGTCCAATCAGACAGATCTCCCTTTTTCAGATCCAGCTCAAGCGCATTCTTTTCCAGTTTAGCGATATCAAGCAGCTGGTTGATCAAGAGCAACAACCGGCGAGCATTTCTACCAAGCACTTCAAGTGCCGGTCGTTTTATTCTTACTTCACTTCCGGGCTGACCTTCCAGGTCCCGGACATGTCCCATGATCAATGTAAGCGGAGTCCTGAATTCATGCGAGATATTGGTAAAAAACCTGGATTTCATCTCATCTACTTCCGCGATCGATTGTTTTTCGATACGTTCTTTTTCGATCTCCATTCTGTTCTGTGCACGGTATAATATAAACCTGTAGGAGATAAAAACCATTACGGAAAGAATCACCAGATAAATAAACAATGCCCCCCAGGTAAACCATGGAGGCTTTTTTATTACAAAAGTGAACCTGTCTCCTGTCATATTCCAGACGTCATCATTGTTCGATCCGATCACCTGAAAGCTGTATTTACCAGGATTAATGTTGTAATAGGAGTGGCTTGATTTGCTTCCAACCGGGATCCATTGATCATCAAAACCTTTCAATTGTATTTTAAAATGATTACGTTCAGGATGAATATAATTGAGCGCCGCAAATTCAAAAGTAAGGTTGTTTTGTTTGTAGTTGAGATTGAACCTTTCCTTGTTAAAGAAAGAAACTGATGCCAGGCTGTCGTTCATAATACTGATTCCATTCGCCTTTACGTCGGTTATTAATACCGGTGGTCGAACAGTATTTAAGACAATATTGTCCGGGTGAAACGATACCAGGCCGAAGTCGGTTCCGAAGTAGATTCTGCCATCGGGACCCGTATCCACTGAACGAGATGCAAATTCATCGAATCCAAGACCTTGCTTTCGTGTATATGTAGTGAATGATCCATTCCCGGGATTTAGCCTGACCATTCCATTTTCGCTGGAAAAATAAATAATACCGTTCCTATCCTCAACAATACCATTTAAACGATTTACAATGAGTCCATCATTGGTAGTTATTTCCATATCCTTAGTAAGCTTTTCCCCTACTTTATCCCCGACATTAAAAATATATCTTTGGATACCTCCTTTATCAGATACTACATATACATAAATCAACGGCTTATTATGTCTGGAAATCAGCATATGTGATGGAAAATTTGTCCTGGAATTTCCTTTATTTCTAATGGGATAGAATTCATAATCCTCCACATAAATCGTATCCTTAATAGAACTGACTGGAGGCAAAGAAAAGATTGCAGCGCCTTCCCGGGTTGAAGCAAGATAAAACCCATTACCCAGTTCTCCTTCTACCTTCACCTCCGGGGCCAAGTATTGGTCTGAACTTTTGAAGATTATATTGACAAGCCTGCTTGTTTCTGGATCATAATAAGAAGGCCAGTTGAAGGCCATGCCAAACCACAATCTGTTTTTATTGTCCTCATACATATTAACTACATGTTTTCCACGGATATCCTGATCATTACCGGTACCCGGGAATATATGTTGAAAGATTGGCATTTCAGAAGAGACGTTTGTGCAACGGTATATACCTGTGTTTTTTGTTCCTAACCATAAATTACCTCCACGATCGAAATGAATAAATGAAATAAACGGTTTTACAACCTGCTGCTCATTTTTTGATTCGATATGATATTTCCTGAATCCTGATCGGTCGTGATGAATGCTGAACAAACCCAGAGCATTTGCGTACCAGATACTTGAGTCGTTAACAGACAAATGAATAATATAGTCACCAAGTGGTTTTTGGTTATCATGATGAAATACCCTGGGTTTTCTTATAATACGTGATATCTTATCCGGGGTGGAAAACCAAATTATCCCATTACGATCCATGTACATACCCCTAAGTTGATTCTGGTAATTGTCCGCCAATAGCATTTCAAAATCAAATTTCCAATATTTTTCCGATTGCCAGTTCTCTGAAAATCTCCCAATCCCCCGGTCAGAACATATCCAAAAACAGCCTTCCTCATCCTGCAATAGAGATCTGACACATCCAGGACTTGTGCTGGAGGTGTCTATATAAACATTAATTTTTTCAAATGTTCCCGACATTTCAATATACCTGTAAAGTCCTGACCAGGATGGACACACAATATTACCATTAAGGTCAATTAATGGTTTGGCATGACTGGGCGGACTTCCAGGAACCTGATTTACTGAATCAGCTGATATATTATAAATAAATAGCTGGGCACCAAACCTGATAAACAGCTCATTTTCTGTATATTTTGAAACTGACATGGTGTAGTTATCCTCGCCACTAACTACTCTGTTGAAAAGTCTGATGTGCCGGTCAAATTTATGCGTTTGCAGATCAAACCTGCAAAACCCACTTTGTGCAGCTAACCAGAGTTGTTGATCATCAAGTATCATCTCGTTGATACAATTCCATTCCCATAATTTGTCCTCAAGGCCCGGATTAGGATAGCGTCTGAACATATTGCTAGATGGATCAAGGCTAATCAGCCCACTCAATGTCCCCAGCCAAATTAAACCTGAAGAATCTTGCAAAATTGAATTTATGTTTGATAGTCGAACTGACTTATCTAGATTCGGATCAAAAAAGTATTCCCTGATCCTGCTGCCATCATAGCGCAGTAGTCCATTCTCTCCTCCAAACCACATAAAACCATCCTTGTCCTGGAAAATACTTATGGCATTAAATTCCTGGAGCGTGGATGGTAATGGAACCTCTTCCACAAAATATATATCATCGGGATTTTCAGCGAATGTATACACTTCCCTTATCTGAGGAATACCAAAAAATGAGTGTTGAATGCAAAAAAAAATGAAAAAAAATCTGAAAATGCAGAAAGGTTTTACTCGTTGAGCATTATTGCAATGAATTCTGCGCACAGCACACCGTATTTTGGGGTTCTGTACCCGAAATTACAGTATAAACACTTATAAGTCAATAGTCAACACTCAATTAAATTTTTATGATGCATGTAAGCAATAAAATGATGATCCGTTTCATGATGAATGCAATTAAGCGTTCATAAATACATTCTTATGCTTGATTCATTGCCTTTTCCCCGAATGCGCCAGGCTGAGCAGGTCCTCTATCAAAGGATCAAACCTACGGATATTATCACTGGGCATATCAGCACCCAGGTTGACCTGTACGGAGATGGTGATCTCAGCATCGGGGAAATAAAATGTCCTTCCGATGGTCGCGGCTCCTTGACCACCATGACCATACCCGTCTCCTAAATCGGCATAAACCCCTCCTAATTCTGAGGCACTGATGCGCTCAATCCCCATACCGCAATAAACCCCCTCAATTAACATATGCTCTTCTTCCAGCATGGTGGCAAGAGAAACTGAATCCAGGATATTACCTTGCATCAATTCCCTGAAAAACAGGGCAAGCTCATAGGGAGTGACGATCAATCCCATGGATCCTGTATTGACTTTTGCCATATTCATCTCAAGGTCAGAGAAATTTTGGAGTTCTCCCGTGAACAGCTCACCATAACCACTGACCGTATTCGGAATTTGATCAGGGTAGCCTGGAGCAGCTTTATAGAAGGTATTGACCAATCCCAGGGGGGTCGTGATCTCCTGATCAAAATATGCACCCAGTCCCATTTCACTGGCATTTTCAATGATGATTCCCAACAGGCAATATCCGATATTGGAATAAAGAAATTCCTCACCGGGATCTGCGATTGCTGGTTGATCATATACATGTCTTTCAAAAAGGTCATCGGTGCTTTTAAATATTTCAGGATCATTTATCAAATCAACAATATGAGGCAAACCGAAATTGATGAGTCCCGATGTATGTCCCAGCAGCTGACGAATGGTAGCCGTATCAGCATTGGCAATCCGGTTTGCTATTTCCGGAGTTAGATAATTTCCAAAAGGTTCATCGAGCCCTATCGCTCCGTCCTCCACCAGCCGCATGACCAATGTTGCGATATAGGTTTTAAGCTGGCTCGCTGAATGATGCAAATGAGAGGGCTTCATCGGTATCTGTTCCTCTATACTTGCCATGCCGGCACAGCCGACCCACCAGCCCTGGTCTGGTGTCTCAATGGCAAGAGAGATCCCCGGCATACCCAGCCTGACATATTCATCCAGTACCTGATTGTAAAGGTCTGAATAGGGATTCGCGGCAGTTCCTGTTTCCTTGCTGAAGCTGCAGGTTTCGACAGGTTCTGTATATTCCTTCGTGCAGGAAATCAAAGTTGTACCGGTTACAACGAAGACTAGAATAATATTTCTGAATTTCATAACTGTTTTTTAGCGTGATTAATCCGTTTTGAATGCGTTATACCTTATCCCTATACCAATCAGTGAATGTGGCACTACCGGTAAGGCTTCCGCGTAGGGTCCGATCATCATATACCTGTATTTCAAATAGAGCGCAACTGAACCAATATCATATCCCACAAGAATATCTATGGGCAGTGCAGCAACCGCGTGCAAAGGTTGGACCGGAACATAGGTACCATCGGCGTCTTGTGAAAAGGATTCCCTGGACGGGAAAAATAATGATCCCCCGATCCCGAACATTCCTTCTGCGAATATACCCGTAGGTTTGCCATAACGGTATCCGAAACTGGTGGTCAGGGTCACGCCATTTCCGGTAATCAAGGTTGAATACCCTGTCAGTTGCAAAGTCTGGAAGAATGTTCGGTTCTTTTTATTCCGATAATTGATTCCTGCACCCAGTGTAACAGCCGGATCCAGATGATTCCCAAATGCGGTGTAGAAGGGCGATATGGTTACCGATTTGTCCGCAAATTCAGCATACAGGAACTTGGAACGATCCTGCGCGAATGCTGAAACTGATAGAAGCAACAGCAAAAAGATGATGGGATTTTTCATAGCAATATGTTTAATGTTCAAATGAATGTGCTTTCAATTTTCAGACAAGTTATGCTCAGCATACAACCAAGTCGAATAGTATCGTCGCAAAAAGGAATACTATAGTCGCAAAATGAAATACTAGATTCTCAAAACGGGGAGATATAATTAAAAAGAATAGTTACAGGTACTCCGTTATGCGAATAAATCATAATTTTCCTTTATCACTTTTCCTGTAATCAGCGGGATTAACTCCATAATACTGCTTGAAGGATTTTGCAAAATAGGACGGTGTATTCATGCCCACTTCGTACATTACCTGGGAGACATTCAGATCGGTGGTCCTGAAAAGCCGGGCGGCACGTTTCATGCGGACCATCCTGAGGAGTTCGTTGGGGGTGGTTCCGGCAATGGCTCTGACTTTTCTGAACAGATGGGAGCGGGTCAGGTTCAGCGCTGTTGCCAGCTCGATCATGCCGAAATCCGGATCTGATATGTTCCGCTCAAAGACCTCCATTAATTCTTTCAGCATGGTATACTGCGCGGATGCTTCCTTCTTATCCTTCCCCTGAAGGAAGTTGATGGCAAAGTTTTCCCGGAGTTGCTCTCGCTGACGGATGAGGTTGCGCACACGGACCAAAAGCTCATCCCGGTCGAACGGCTTGATAATAAAGTCGTCCGCCCCGGTCTCCAGTCCTTCTAGTTTGCTGCTCTTATCTGCCTTTGCCGTGAGCATGATCACGGGAATGTGATTGGTCATCGGATCGGTCTTCATCTGCCTGGTCAACTCCATGCCCCCCATCACCGGCATCATCAGGTCGGTGATCACCAGGTCGGGCAGGTATTTTCTGGCCTGCTCGAGTCCTGACCGTCCGTTTTCCGCCAGCAGAACACGGTATGGTTCCGGCAACTGTTCTTTGATATATTTTCGCAGGTCAGGGTTGTCCTCAACCACCAATACGATCTTTTCGTACCGGCGGTTCTCTTCAGTCATTTCATCATCTTCCGCCGGTTCATCATGCCATTCCGCTGAAGCAGGAATATCTGCCACACCTGTTTCCCGGATCTCCTCACCGGGGAAACACTCCTCCGATACCGGCAGGAGCACCGTGAAGCGGGTTCCTTTTCCGGGTTCGCTCTGAACATCGGTGGTGCCGTGAAGCAGCTCCACCATCTCCTTTACCAGCGAAAGACCGATCCCGGTCCCTTCGGCATCGCGCGTATCCGAGGAGAAACCCTGGTAGAACCGGTCAAAGATCCTGGTAAGTTGCTCCTCATCCATTCCCCGGCCGGTATCGCTGATGGAGATCTCAACGTGCTCCGGGCCGTCATCCGGTTCCCTGGTATACCGTAACCGGAATGCAACGCTTCCGCCTTCAGGAGTGAATTTGAAGGCATTGGAAAGCAGGTTGGTTACGATCTTCTCAGTCTTATCGGGATCAAAGCAGACGGCTGATGCATGTTCGCCGATCTGTGACGAGAACCGGATTCCCCTGCTGTCTGCCAGCGACTGAAATGAGCTAACCATCTCCCGGATCCGAGCTGAAAGGTCTCCCTTTTTCAGTTCCAGCTTCAGGGCATTGTTCTCGATCTTCGAGATATCCAGCAGCTGATTAATCAGTAATAACAACCTCTTTGCGTTTCTACGGAGAACCGCCAGGACCGATCGCTGTATCCTGACCTCTTCACCGGACTGACCTTCCAGGTCATTCACATGTCCCATGATCAGCGTCAGCGGTGTCCGGAATTCATGGGAGATGTTGGCAAAGAACCGGGATTTCATCTGGTCGAGTTCAACGACCTTCTTTCGTTCGATCCGTTCGATCTCCACGGCCCTCCTGGTACGGGCACGGTTCAGGAGCATTGCCCTGGCCCACAGGATCAACCCGGCCAGAATCAGTGCATAAAGGGTGAATGCCCACCATGAATACCAGGGAGGCCGGCCGATCGTTATTTCCAGGGCACTCCCCACCGGGTTCCACACCCCGTTATTGTTCGATCCGGTTACCCTGAAGGTATACCTGCCCGGACTGAGATCCGTGTATTCGGCATACCTTCGGGTGCCTGAATTGTTCCATTCCCAGTCCAATCCTTCCATCCTATACCTGAACTGGTTTCGCCCGGAGTCCTCATAATTCAGAGCGGCAAACTCGAAGGACAGGAAGTTCTGATGATAGGGCAGCTCCATCTTGTCTACGAACCGGATGTCTTTTTGGATCGGCGCATGTTCTCCGGCGACCACAGGTACATTGTTTATGCTCATCCGGGTGATGATCACCGGCGGCACATCCTCATTGATCTGCATGCTGTCGGGATGGAACAACACGACCCCGTAAGAACTGGGAAAGATCATTTCGCCCGAAGGACCCTTGCAGGGATCCGCCCAGCTGAATTGATTATCGGGCAAGCCGTCATTTTTATAAAAATTAATAAAGCTTTCGGTTCGCGGATCAAATCGTGAAAGACCATTCAATGTGCTTAACCAGAGATACCCGTTGCTGTCTTCCAGGATACCGAGGACGTTGTTATTGCATAGTCCCTCATTCTCGGTGAAATGTTCGAAACGTATCACGGGGGCATCGGATTCTCCTGTATTCTCTTTCACCATTTTGTTCAATCCGCCCCCGATCGTTGCCAGCCACATCGTCCCTGGTTCATGATTTGTACTGATGCAAATCGATTTGATCCAGTTCGAATTCAATGATGATGGATCCTCTTTAACATCTCTATATAATACAGTATGTTCCGGGACCAACGTATGCTGGGAGACCTTTGAAAATGGAGGTACGACCCTCAACAACCCCTGCCGGGTGGGAAACCATATCTCTCCCTGCTTCCCGGCAATACAGGTGTCGTTGTTGTAATGGTCGATTCTTCGGTGATCAAGATGGATAAAAACATCCCCTGCGGGATCGTACCTGTCGTGGATTCCTTTTTCCGAGTTGAACCATAGCCTCTCCTTGCTGTCCTTAATAAGAAGGTGTTCATAGAGCAGGTGAGAAAAGGAGCCCAACCCAAGCAGTTCGATCTCCCGCCTGGGAGTGGGAGCACCGGAAAACGTCGTGTCCGGGTAGTAGATGGTAAATTCCGGGGCACCCTCGTCATTCCTGGTGGCTTTTATATGTACCCCATACTTCGTGGCGAACCAGATATTACCGGCTGAATCCGTATCGATGGCATTGATCATATTGTGCTGCATCATCACATGATCCTCTGTCTCACCGCTGATCATGTTGTATTCGATAGCACCCAGGGCCAATGTTGAGATCCAGAGGGTACGTATCGAATCAGCATGCAGACCGATCACATAACTATCCTCCATGAAGTTCCATCGGGGGGTGGACGGTTCAATGGACCTGAAATTGCTCCTGGGAAGGGTGATATGACATAATCCCCTGTCTGCATGGGGCATCCATACGCTGTTTGGATTTTCAACGAGCAACGCATTCAATTGATCATTCGTGGGCATATTTGGTAATTTGGGAAGCCACTGTCCCTGGTTCACCAGTTCCCTATTATTGAAAGAACCGGGCCTGAATCTGAAGAGATCCATTGTGTTCATGCGGACCCAAAGATATCCTTCCCGGTCTTCCCGTATGCTGTATGCTGCGGATTGAATACCGATTATTCCATGATATTCCCGGAGGGTAACGGGATCCGTGAATCGTTCAGTTTCCCTGTCAAATGCACGCAAAGCATAAATGCCCGGGGTCCATAGAATCCCGTTTGAATCCTCGTACAGGTAGAGGACCAAGTTGATATGGCTCCTGGAATTCCCGGGATACGGTACGTAGCTAACGAATGCATCCTCCTCTTCCACGTATTTGGAAAGGCCCGAACCGGTTGCCACCCACATGGTCCCTTGTTGATCAGAATATGTGTCCACGATGATCTCTTCCCCGGCAGCATCATTCCCTTGTTTGTCCGCGGGTTCATTGATTCGCTTCCTGGCAAAGGTCTCCGTGCGCTTATTGAATGTCATCAGCCCCGTGATCATCCCCTCGTCGACGTCCACACAGTTCATCCAGAGCAGCCCGTTCCTGTCCTCGCTGATCCGATTGACAGGTTTCGGTTGCTGCATGGTGTTCTGACTGCCTGGATTCCCATACCTGAATTGCCGGATGCTATCCACCGGTTCGGAAGGATCATACCGGAACAGCCCGTCAGAGGTCCCGATCCAGAGCAGGCTGTCGCCATCTTCGTAGATGGATAATATCTTAATGGTTGAAAGCAGGTGTTTCTGTCCGGGTGCATATTCCAGCTGTGTGAACGTATACCCGTCGAACCGGTTGAGTCCATTATCGGCCCCGACCCAGATCATTCCCCGGCTGTCCTTGATGATGGCATTGACCTGGTTGGATGAAAGTCCGTCTTCCGCTGTATAATACCGGATGTTCCAGTTGTCGGGCTGAGCGTATAAGGTAACCGGAAGAATAAAACAGAAGACAGCGAGGATATGCGGTCGATTATGCAAGCATCTTCTGAAGAATGGATTCAATATCATCGGGGCGGACTGAAATTGAACAACACACAGTATCTTCTTCCGTCCAGTCTGCCCGAGCAGTGAACGGAAGAAGATTCATCCTACAAGTTAAGGGATAGATGCCTAAATGTCAATTCCGGTTGAAACGGTTGAAAAAAACGCAGAATTTTTGAATTTA
>CAYOSB010000010.1:0-32809 GCA_964406495.1 uncultured Bacteroidaceae bacterium
TGCCGATGTGCATTCGCGCCACTTCCTCGTCCAGCTTCTTCGGCAGAACGTATACTTGAACCGGCTGGGCGTAGTGATCGTCTCCAGTCCCCACCGGTAGCGTTTCCCTGCAAAAGTGATGGTTGCTGATCTTTCAGAACGTGTCAGTGCCACGTAGAACAGACGGCGCTCCTCCTCCAGCCCCTTCAGGTCGCCCGTATTCATGGATGAGGGGAACAGGTCCTCCTCCAACCCGGCAATGAACACATGCTTGAATTCCAGCCCCTTGGAGGCGTGCACGGTCATAACACTCACCTTGTTCAGGTCCTCGTCCGATTCATTGTCCTGGTCGGTGAGCAGTGTTACATCCTGCAGGTAGGTGGCCAGGGTCAGCTCCTCCTCGGATTCCATGTTATCGGTATAATCCTTGATGCCGTTCAGCAGCTGCTCGGTGTTTTCGTACCGGCTCACTGCTTCCGGGGTCTTCTCTGACCGCAAATCGGCCATGATCCCTGTTTTATTCGCAATGGTATAGGCCAGGTCGAATGCTTCCATCTCGGTGAGCTTCGACATGAACTCCTTGATCATGGTTGTAAATGCATTCAGCTTTTTCACGGTCCCCTGGTTGAGCCCCAGGTTCACCTGCCCGAGGTGGGTCAGCACCTGCCACATGGAAGTGTCGAGTTTTTCCGCATACGCCATCACCTTGTCCACGGTGGTTTTCCCGATGCCCCGTAGCGGATAATTAATGATCCGCTTCAGGGATTCATTATCGTTTGGATTGACCACCACCCGGAAATAGGCCAGCAGGTCCTTGATCTCCTTGCGCTGGTAAAAAGAGACAGATCCGTATACCTTATAGGGTATATTGATCTTTCGCAGGCTCTCCTCGAAGATACGCGACTGCGCGTTCGTCCGGTAGAGGATCGCGAAGTGTTTATAATCGAGCTGCTCATTGAACCGCAGTTCCGAGATGGCATTTGCCACTGCAAAACCCTCTTCGCGGTCATCGCGCAGTTTGAGTACCCGCACCCGCTGCCCCTCTTCCCCGTCGGAAAACACCTTCTTCTCGATCTGATCCTTGTTTTTGTCGATGATGCTGTTGGCAGCATTCACGATCATCTTCGTGGACCTGTAGTTCTGTTCAAGTTTGAACAGCTGGTATTCAGGATAGTCCTTGCGGAAATTAAGAATGTTTTCAATACGCGCACCCCGGAAGGAATAGATACTCTGGGCATCGTCTCCCACCACACAGATATTTTTGTGCAAGGCCGATAGCTGTTTGATGATCAGGTACTGTGAATAGTTGGTGTCCTGGTACTCATCCACCAGGATATAATCGAATGCATTGCGGTATTTATCCAGTACCGCCGGGTGGTCACGAAACAGCAGGTTGATCTGCAGCAACAAATCGTCGAAGTCCATCGCCCCGAATTTCTTGCAACGTTTTACATACTGGCTGTAGATCTCCCCCAGCTGCGGCCTGCGTGTTGCCATGTCCTTGGTACGGATCTCATTGTTCCCCAAATATGCATCCGGCGTGATCAGGTTGTTCTTGGCTGAAGAGATCCGGCCAAACACCTCTGCCGGCTTATAGATCTTATCATCCAGCTTCAGGTCCTTAATGATCTGTTTCACCAGGTTCCTGGAATCAATCGTGTCATAGATGGTGAAATCAGAAGGAAATCCAAGCACCTCCGCTTCACGGCGCAGGATCCGCGCAAACAGGGAATGGAACGTACCCATCCAGAGCTGTCGTGCCAGGTCCCAGGAAACCAGTTTTCCCACCCGCTCTTTCATTTCCCTGGCTGCCTTGTTGGTAAAGGTAAGCGCCAGGATCCTGCCCGGATGAACCCCCTGCTCCAGCAGGTGTGCCACCCTGTATGTCAGCACGCGCGTTTTCCCCGATCCTGCACCGGCAATAACCAGGGAAGGTCCCTTAAAATGCTCAACCGCTTCACGCTGAGACTCGTTCAATTCTTTCAAATACGCTTTCAATACACCTCCATTTTTGGGCGAGCTAAGATAGCACTTGGGAACAGGATGTCGATATGATTTCGTTGTTTTTTATTAACGAAATTTTCCAGGAACGATCTCTCACTGAAAGAAAATTGTTCCTTTCCGCGAAAAATTGCATTTTTGTGCCGGTCAGCCGGATATGTTCAGCAACCGGTAAGCACATTGCAGGTAGCAATATAAAACCTTTGCAATAAATGGCTGGCCAGGTGACATTAGAAAGCCTGGTTGTTTTATTAGAGTCATGACATAATATTCTGTTGTTTTTACGTTTATAGGTTAACCGGAAATCACTTGCTGAAAGAAAAAACATATCGATTACAACCGCGCATAGTCGCTCTCCCCAATGCAATGGTCATGATGCTGACCCTTGCCATGATGAGCGGCGGAACGCTATGCGGACAGATCACATCTCCACAGGCAGATGCAACACGGCAACTCACCTACCCTTTGGCGGAAGGGACCGATCCTTTGTTCGTATTCTACCAGAAACATGAATCCTACCAACCGGGATCACTTACCGCATCCCTTCCTGAAGCGGGTCCATATGACTTTATCTGGACCAAATACGATCCGGATACCGATGGCTTCAATATCCCCGTTCAGAGCGATCCTGGAACGGAGTCCTCCACCATCAGCGGATTGGACGAAGGCGGTTTCAGGGTACAGATCTCCAACGGAGCAGACGTCGATACCTCCTTCCTGGCATGGATAATGCTCGACAACTTTGTAGTGTATACTGAAAAAGACGAGGACGGCAAGCTTGAATCGTTCCGGTCAGGATGTTCCGACGGGAATTATGTGATCATTGCAGGGGGCGTGGAACTGGATACTTTCTACTACTACGACCCGGTATCACATGCCCAGGTCTATTTTCAAAATGATTTTGATATCGAGTGGTCCAGCGACAACCCGGACCTGACGATCTACAACCGGACCAACAAAGATGCCATGGGGGCAAATTTTTCCAATGAACCACCATACAAGGATACGTACTATATTCTTTCAGCAACTGACAGCCTGGGAATGACGGAAGTGGATTCTGTCTTGTACGATACGAAGCACACCAGGGCGGAATACAGCCTGACTTTTTATGACAAGCAAACCAATGAATGGACTGCCGATCTGAATACTGAATGGAGCAAGGACAAAGGAAGCCTGGATGCACCGCTGGAGGTGAGGTTTACCAACGAGTCGCTTAACGGGTATGAATTCACCTGGGTGTTCCTGGATACAACCAATGAGATCACGGGGCTCTCCACCAAGGAGTTTGAAGAGACTTCTGAGTACACCTACGAGCCCACCTTTACCTACGAAACAGCAGATGAGATCTATTACCCATACCTGGTATCCATCAGTGATGCAGGGTGCATCGATACATTCATGTTGGAGGAAGGGATTGAAGTGGTTGCCTCACAGCTCCTGATACCGAACGTTTTTTCTCCCAATAACGATGGCAATAATGATGTTTTCCTCTTCAAGCACCAGTCCATGAAAGAGTGCAGAATAACGATTGCAGACAGGTTCGGACGCGTGGTTTACAGGAAGCAGATCGACGATCTATACGAGTGGGAAGGCTGGCGTGGCACTATCCTGAATTCAAACCGGGAAGCCCCGGAAGGACAATATTATTACGTGGTTGAAGGTGTGGGGTATGACAATGTCGAGTACAAGGATCCCAATTACCTTCAACAGATCAGGAACAACAGGGAACAGGGCAGCGGGAGCACGCAGCAGCCGGGTAATGGAGATGAAGAAACCTCCTCTCTGAACCTCTATACCGGCTGGATCTATCTATTCAGGGGAACCGGGGATTTTTAACGCACAGAAAAAGATGTGGCCGGGATCGGGGAATGAGGTGCCGGAGCCCAACAGGGAAGTGTCCACCTGCATATACTCAAGCAGCTGAGATCGGATGTGAAGCATACGGATTTGGAAACTGAACCAACAGACCCAGAGGTAAAGCGCCCGGATTCAATTTCTGAAGTGCAGGCGACACGATCCGGAAGATCAGGCAGTCAGAACAAAATGTACCATTTCATATGAGAACCCTGCGGATCACCATCGTATTTTTCATCATCCTGGTATTGAGTGGATTTTTCTATATCTCCACCGAGATCGAGCCGCAGCAATTTATCCTGGAACTCTTCGAGAATGCAGAAAGAAAATATGCTGCCATTACGCTGGTAATCGCGGTGCTTACCATTTTCAGCACCCTGACCGGTCTGCCTGTGTTTTACTTCAGCGTGGCACTGGGATTTTTCCTGCCGCTGTTTCCTGCTCTCGGACTGGCATGGATCATTAACCTCCTGGCAGTGATGACTACCTTCTGGATGCTGAAGCACGTCTTCCTGGAATCTTTTAAAAGAAGATATGGGGACAAGAAAATGGTCAGGAAGATCAACCGGCGCATTAAAAAGCATGGTCTGTGGACCGTGGCAGCCACCAGAAGTGTATATATCATTCCCACCAACATCATTAATTTCAGCTTTCCCCTGAGCAAAATCAGTACGCGCCAGTATTTCATCGGCACCATGATCGGGCTGGTGCCGGAAACCCTCATCAACGCGGGCACCGGTTACCTGTTGAAAAACCACCTCATGCTGATGAGCTCCCCGCAACAAAACCTGCTGAAGCTCGTTATATCCGGAACGGCACTGGTACTGATCATTGCCGTACTTCTTATCCTCAGGAAGCGAAAAAAGCGTATTGAGAGAGCAAGGCTCAGCAAGATCGTCCCCCTGCCGCAGGAGGAATAGCATACCAGGGGATCAGATCACTGTCTGTTGGACCGCAGGACGAGAACCTACCTACATGTCAATTTGTCAATTTTTGCAGAATGGCAAAGTATTTGACAAAATATAGCAGATTTATCTATGATAAAAAATTCAATACAGATATGGTAAAAAAATCACAAAAGACTGATAAACAGGAAGAAATAAAAGAGCAGGAAGTCGTTGAGGAGACTACGCAAAAGCAGGAGGATGCGTCCGCAGAGACTGAACAAGAACAAGAAGCACCTGCAGAGGAGAAGACAAAGGAGGAAGAACTGGAAGAAAAACTGGCAGAATTGCAGGATAAATACCTCAGGTTGTCAGCAGAATATGACAATTATCGCAAACGCACCCTGCGGGAGAAAATGGACCTGCAGGAAGGTGCCCGGGAAGACATTTTCGTGAACATTCTGCCGGTGGTCGATGACCTCGAGCGCGCCATGGATTCTGTACAGTCAGCCAAGGACCTTGAAGCGGTCAAGCTCGGTATGGAACTGATCCATACAAAATTTTCCAATTATCTGAAACAGCAGGGCATCAAGGAGATCGACGCACTCAACAAGGAACTCAATACCGACCTGCACGAAGCAGTTACCAAGATCCCGGTGGAAAGTAAAAAGAAAAAAGGGAAAGTGGTGGATGTGATTGAAAAAGGATATATGCTTAGGGACAAGGTGATACGATTTGCAAAAGTAGTAATCGGGGAGTAAATAATGGCAAAAAGAGATTTTTACGAAATACTGGATATTTCAAAGGATGCTTCACAGGACGAGATCAAGAAAGCCTATCGTAAGCAGGCGTTGAAATATCACCCGGACAAGAACCCGGGGGATAAGGACGCTGAAGATAAATTCAAGCAGGCAGCAGAGGCTTACGAAGTGCTGAGAGATCCTGAAAAGAGAAGCAAATACGATCGATTCGGGCATTCTGCATTCGATGGTGCCGGCGGATTCGGCGGCGCCGGTGGAATGACCATGGATGATATCTTCTCCCAATTCGGAGATATCTTCAGTGGATTTGGTTTTGGCGGCGGATTCGGCGGATTCGGCGGTGGCACATCTGGTGGAAGACGGGGTGTGAATAAAGGTTCCAACCTCCGGGTTACCGTCAAACTGACCCTGGCAGAGGTCGCCAATGGCGTTGAGAAGAAGATTAAGGTCAAGAAATACGTTACCTGCGAACATTGCGGAGGAAATGGTGCGAAGAATGGTACAGCTACCTCCACATGCAGCACCTGTCGTGGAACGGGACATGTCACCCAGGTGACCAATACCTTCCTGGGCCAGATGCAGACCCAATCCACCTGTCCGAACTGCCGTGGTGAGGGAAAGATGATCACCGAGAAATGCGATCACTGTTATGGGGAAGGCATCGTCAAGCACGAAGAGGTGATCAGTATTAATATCCCGGCTGGTGTTTCCGACGGTATGCAGCTCAAGATGAGCGGCAAAGGGAATGCACCCCGCAGAGGGGGCGTGAATGGTGATCTGATCGTGGCGGTCAAGGAGCAGGAGCATCCCGAACTGGTCCGTGACGGTAACGATGTAGTGTACAATCTTTACCTGAGCACTCCCCAGGCCATCCTGGGCGACACCGTGGAGATTCCCACCATCGAGTCTCGTGTGAAGATCAAGATCGACCCCGGAACACAACCTGGCAAGATCCTTCGCCTGCGCGGGAAAGGCGTCCCGGATGTCAATGGATACGGCAAAGGAGACCTGCTGGTGAACATCAATGTCTGGATCCCTAAAAATCTCAGCAGTGAGGAGAAAAAGATCATTGAAAAACTCAACGGTTCTGATAACTTTGTGCCCCAGCCCCAGGCCAACGAGAAAGGATTTTTCAATCGCATGAAGAATTTCTTTGAATAGATAAATGTTGTTCAATAGATTTCCTGTGGTATATTTAGCTGTCTGCACCTCGTTGAATGGAACAGGTGATTATTAATTGCAACAGGTTAATATTTTTAAAAATAATTTTCTAAGCATATATCATGGAGCACATGTTGACTACCACGGATGTCATTAAAGACTTCCAGGGGCACAGGGCACTGAACAAGGTATCGATTGAGGTGCCCAGGGGAAGTATCTTTGGACTCCTGGGACCCAATGGTGCAGGGAAAACGACCCTGATCCGCATCATCAACCAGATCACCGCACCGGATACCGGTGCCGTAACATTTGATGGAAAACCACTGCAGCGGGATGATATATTCCGCATCGGCTATCTCCCCGAAGAACGCGGTCTCTATAAAAAAATGAAAGTGGGTGAGCAGGCGCTGTACCTGGCCCGGCTGAAAGGACTTTCCAATGCCGAGGCAAGAAAACGGCTCAAATACTGGTTCGAGAAATTTGAGATCGGGGGATGGTGGAACCGCAAGGTAGAAGAGCTTTCCAAGGGAATGCAGCAGAAAGTACAATTTATTACTACGGTGCTGCACGAACCGGAGCTCTTGATCTTTGACGAGCCCTTCAGCGGATTCGATCCGATCAATGTGAACCTCCTGAAAAAGGAGATCCTGGGACTCAGGGAAAAAGGGGCAACGATCATCTTTTCCACGCACAATATGGCTTCCGTGGAGGAACTGTGCGACCACATCTGCCTGATCAACGAAGCAGAGACGCTCCTCGAAGGCGAAGTCAGCCAGGTCAGAAACAACTTCAGCTCCGATATCATCAGCGTCGGTTTCAAGGGTGATCCCGAAAAGATCAAAACCGGACTGAACAAGCGGTTTGAGATCCTGGAAATCAAGGAGAACGGGATCGGAAAAGAGGCACGCATCAAGCTTCCCGAAGATGCCGGAACCAATGAACTTATCTCTGCGCTGGTGAATTACACGGAGATCCACTCCTACAATGAAGTACTTCCCAGTATGAATGACATATTTATCCAGGTGGTAGAATCTGCTACGGGCAAAAACAACAGGAAACCATGAGCAAGATCAGTCTTATTGTACAGCGGGAATACCTGACCAGGGTCAGAAAAAAATCTTTTATCATTATGTCGATCCTCGGGCCGCTGCTCTTCGCTGCACTGCTCGTCCTGCCAGCCATCCTGGCCAACCTGGAAGACAAGGAAGTCAAACAGATTGCCGTCATCGACGAATCCATGATCCTTACATCCTACCGTTCGGGCAAAGCGGTAAGCACCCTTCCGGAGACCGAATACCTCAAGTTCATCGCACTGGAGGATGTGGAACTGGAATCCCTGCAGGAAAATTTTTCCAGCACAGGATACTATGCGGTACTTTACATCCCTGCGAACGTCATCACTTCAGAGCGGGCGTTGCTCTACTCCGATAAGCAGCCCAGCCTGGATGTCTCTTCGCACATCAGCACCGCCATGGAGCAGCAGCTTGAAAATATGAAGCTCGTTGCCCATGACATTGAAAACCTGGACCGCATCCTTGCCGAAGTGCAAACAGATATCAAAGTTTCGAGCGTCAAGTGGACAAAAGATGGTGAAGCGAAGAAAAGCAGTACCGGCCTGGTGATGGGAATCGGGTATGCATCAGGATTATTGATCTACATGTTCATCTTCCTCTATGGTTCCATGGTGATGCGTGGGGTCATTGAAGAGAAAACCAGCCGTATCGTGGAGGTGATCGTCAGCTCCGTTCGTCCGTTCCAGCTCATGATGGGCAAGATCATTGGTGTGGGACTGGTGGGACTCACGCAGTTCCTGATCTGGGTGGTATTCACCGGGATCCTGGTGGTTGGTGTGTCCACGGTATTCGGAACGACCCTCCAGCAACAGGTGCCCATGGAGCAGGGGTCCGGAACTGAATTGTTCAGCCAGGATAAAGCGGTGCAGGATGCTGTTGATAATTTCTCAGAGGGAGAAGCCTTCATGGCAGATATTTTCGGCGCCTTCGAATCCATTGAACCGGGAAAGATCATTATTGCATTCCTGTTCTTCTTCCTTTTCGGCTATATGCTATACAGCTCCCTGTTCGCAGTGGTCGGATCGGCGGTGGACAATGAAACGGAAACACAGCAGTTCATGCTGCCCATCACGTTGCCCCTGATCCTGGGGATCATTCTTATGGCCAACGTGATGCAAAACCCCGACGGTCCACTGGCTTTCTGGTTCAGTATTTTCCCGCTGACCTCCCCCATACTGATGATGGTGCGTATGCCGTTTGAAGTGCCGCTCTGGGAGATCCTGCTTTCAGGCGGACTGCTGATCCTGACCATCTTTGGTACGGTATGGGTGGCTGGAAAAATTTACCGCACAGGGATCCTGATGTATGGTAAAAAAGTGACCTACAAGGAACTCTGGAAGTGGCTCAAATATAAGAACTGATCATGCCCGTTGCCATCCTCGATTTCGGAACCAACACCTTCAATCTCCTTATTGCAGCACAGGAAGGACGAGGGTTCAGGGTCCTGTATGACGGCAAGCAACCGGTAAAGCTCGGTAAGGGAGGTATCAATAAACGCATCCTCACCCCTGAAGCGATGGAGCGTGGATTCACGGCCATTCAGCAACATATGCATACCATAAAACAGCATGACGCCGGCGAGATCCATGCCTATGCGACCTCTGCCATGCGGAATGCGGACAACGGTCAGGAATTTGCGGATCTGATTGAACAGAAATTTGGGTTCAGAACCCACATTATTAACGGCGAAGAGGAGGCGGCGCTAATCTACAGGGGTATCCGGGAATCGGTGGATTTCGGAGATGAAACCGCCATGATACTCGATATCGGGGGAGGAAGCAATGAGTTCATCATCTGCAACAATGAGGGGATCCTCTGGAAACACAGTTTCGAGTTGGGGATGGCACGGATCATAGAACAATTCAACATTTCCGATCCCATCACACCACAGCAGGTTTCAGAAATCGAAACATATTATTCAAAGGAACTGGAGCTGCTAAAACAACGTGCCAACCAGTATCGGCCTACAATGCTGGTGGGGGCATCCGGAACCTTTGATACCCTGGCAGCCATGGCTTCATACCGGTACGGGATCAACATCGGCGCATCTTCATCGGTGAATATTGCGCTGGAATTCTACCGTGAAATACACCATGCACTTCTGAATTCGACCACCGAAGAAAGGCTGAACATGCCCGGGATGGAACCGGTACGCGTGGAGATGATCGTTCCAGCCACTATTTTTATTAATTTTGTCTACCACAGCTGCGGACTAAAATCCATCACCCAGTCGCGTTATGCACTGAAAGAAGGGGTGATGGCAAGGCTCGTAGCTGGATAATAAATAGCATCATAGTTATTAATAGTATAGGGTCCTGCTTGATAAGAAAGCGTCAAGAAGAAAATAAAAAAAGCATGTCAAAGATACTTGTTATAGACGACGAAAAGAGCATCCGGAATGCGCTCCAGGAAATCCTCGAATACGAAAAGTTCGATGTGGAACTGGCAGAGACCGGACCCGAGGGGCTGGAGAAGTTTTCAGCAAACGAATTCGATGTTGTACTCTGCGATATCAAAATGCCGGACATGGACGGCATCGAAGTGCTGGAAAAGATCTTCGAATCCGGCAAAGATGTGCAGGTGATCATGATCTCCGGTCACGGGAACGTGGAAAATGCCGTGGAAGCGATTAAAAAGGGCGCTTACGACTTTATTGAGAAACCACTTGATCTCAACAGGCTCCTGATCACCATCAGGAATGCCCTCGATAAAACCTCCCTCGCCAGTGAAAACAAGGTCCTGAAAAAGAAAGTTTCCAAAGCCTACGACATGGTCGGCGAATCCCCTGCCATTCAACAGGTAAAAGATATGATCGAACGTGTGGCACCCACAGATGCACGCGTACTGATCACTGGTCCGAACGGTACCGGTAAAGAACTGGTAGCACGCTGGCTGCATGAGAAAAGCAACCGTTCGGGTGCCCCTTTTGTTGAAGTGAACTGCGCCGCGATCCCTTCTGAGCTGATCGAAAGTGAGCTCTTTGGGCATGAGAAAGGTGCGTTTACTTCAGCGATCAAGCAGCGCAAGGGAAAATTCGAGCAGGCCGATGGCGGCACCATTTTCCTGGACGAGATCGGCGACATGAGCCTTTCGGCCCAGGCCAAGGTGCTTCGTGCACTCCAGGAGAACAAGATCAACCGGGTGGGCAGCGACAAGGACATTAACGTGAATGTGCGGGTGCTTGCGGCCACCAATAAAAATATGAAAGAAGAGATCGCAGCTTCCCGTTTCCGGGAAGACCTCTACCACCGCCTGAGCGTGATCCTGATCGATGTGCCTGCACTGAACGACCGCCTTGAGGATATCCCGATCCTGGCGGAACACTTCAACCAGCAGATCTGCGGGGAATACGGCATCCCACCGAAAGAGATCACCAAAGATGCCATCGAGGAATTCAAAAAGATTAACTGGACCGGAAACATCCGGGAGTTCAGGAATGTACTCGAACGGCTGGTGATCCTGTGTGACAAGAAGATCGAAGGCAAAGATGTGAAAGCCTTTGCCATGCCGATTTCGAGGTGATATTTCCGCCTGTGGGCAGTGCAGTTTCGCCCCGCCGGACCCAAAAGCAGTGTAATTCGCCCCAAAACACATCATTTATTGACCTTCATATACCAATGCAGGTAACTTCGCTGCAAATTCTGATAAGAATTGGCAACGAATATGAGGAATAGATATGAAGACATTTAAGATTGGAGACCTGGAGATCAAACTTCCGATTATACAGGGAGGTATGGGTGTAGGAATTTCTATGTCGGGACTGGCATCAGCCGTGGCAAACATGGGTGGGATTGGTACGATATCGACAGTAGCCATTGGTCTGACCAGCGAAAGCAAAATAAAAAATTATAAACGGAGGAATATCGAAAGCGTCAGGAACGAGATCCGGAAAGCAAGAGCACTCACTTCCGGGGTTCTGGGGGTGAACATCATGTCGGTACTTACCGATTTTTCTGAAATGGTGAAGACCTCCATCGAGGAAGGTATTGACATCATTTTTTCCGGGGCAGGATTGCCCCTTGACTTACCGAAATACCTGCAAAAAGGTTCCGTTACCAAGCTTGTGCCCATTGTATCATCAGGAAGAGCGGCGAATATCCTGGCTACAAAATGGAAGCAGAACTATGATTACCTGCCCGATGCCTTCGTAGTGGAGGGTCCCAAGGCAGGTGGTCACCTGGGATTTAAAGCCAATGCACTTGAAGAGATAAGCAATACCCTGGAAAATCTTGTTGCCGAGGTTGTGCAGGTGGCACAGGATATATGGGATAAATACAAAAAAGAGGTTCCTGTGATCGCGGCTGGTGGTATCTATTCCGGTGACGATATGTACAGGATCATGCAGCGGGGCGCTTCCGCTGTTCAGCTGGGTACCCGTTTCGTAGCTACGGAGGAATGCGATGCCTCGTCTGAATTCAAAAATGCATTTGTCAGTGCTAAGGAAACAGATATCCGGATCATCAAAAGTCCTGTAGGTATGCCCGGACGGTCGATCTATAATACATTCCTGGATGAAGCCGTCAAGGGGAACAGGCGACCCAAGGTATGCCGTCACCACTGCATCAAATCCTGCGATCCGAAAACAACCGAGTACTGTATTGCCGATGCGTTGCTGCAGGCTTACAAGGGAAATCTTGAAGATGGCTTCGTATTCACGGGGACCAATGCACACAGGATCGACCGCATCTCCACCGTAAAAGAGCTGGTCAACGAACTGGTCCTTGAGTATGAGCAGGCATCGCATGACCCGCATAGCCGATAGCAACCCGATTGGTCAGTTTCCCGGCACACCGTGAATCATTAGTTTTAAGTTTACCTTAAGATTATGTAAAATCTTTCTAATTTTACATAAATTTTCACGTATGTCAAAGAAAGTCTATGTCGGGATGAGTGCTGACCTGATCCATCCCGGCCATCTGAATATTATTAAAGAGGCCAGCAAGCTTGGTGATGTGATTATCGGACTGCTTACCGATAAAGCGATCGCCAGCTACAAGCGCCTTCCGGCCCTCAAATACGAACAACGAAAAATCATTATCGAGAGCATCAAGGGAGTCAATGAGGTGGTCCCGCAGCAAGAGCTGGACTATGTACCCAATTTACGGAAAATCAAACCTGAATATGTGGTGCATGGTGATGACTGGAGGAAAGGTGTACAAAAACAGGTCCGGCAACGGGTGATCGACACCCTGGAAGAATGGGGCGGAACGCTGCATGAGGTCCCCTATACCCGCGGCATCTCCTCAACACAGCTAAACCAGAGCCTCAAAGAGATCGGCACAACACCGGAAGTACGCATGGAACGTTTGCGCCGGCTCATTGAATCCAAACCGATCGTCAGGGTGCTTGAAGCGCACAGTGGACTTACCGGGTTAATCGTGGAAAACATTTCAGTGGAGAAGAATGGACGGAAAAATGAGTTCGACGCGATGTGGCTCAGCAGCCTGACCGACTCAACTGCAAAAGGGAAGCCCGATATAGAGGCGGTGGATGTCACTTCCAGGCTGCACGGACTCAATGATATCCTTGAAGTGACTACCAAACCGATTATCTACGATGGCGATACGGGCGGGATTCCTGAACATTTTGTCTTTACCGTGAAAACCCTCGAGCGCCTGGGCGTTTCGGCCATTATCATTGAAGATAAGACGGGGCTGAAAAAAAACTCATTGTTTGGTACAGATGTGCCGCAGACGCAGGCAGAGATCGAAGACTTCTGTTATAAGATCACTGCCGGGAAGAGAGCCCAGGTGACCAAAAGCTTTATGATCATCGCACGCATTGAAAGCCTTATTCTCAAAAAAGGGATCGATGATGCCATGGCACGCGCAAAGGCCTATATCGAAGCGGGCGCAGATGGAATCATGATCCATAGCAAGGAAAAAGATGGAAAGGAAATAATGGAGTTCTGCCGGCAGTACAGCAAACTCGGTAAACAGGTACCGCTTGTGGCTGTACCCACAAGTTATAACCACCTGAAAGAGCAGGAACTCATCGAAGCCGGTGTCAACGTGGTGATCTATGCCAATCACCTCCTGCGCAGTGCATACCCGGCAATGGTGGACACTGCAAAATCGATCCTTACAAACGAGCGCTCCCTCGAAACAGATGACCAGTGCATTTCAATTAAAGAGATCCTCAACCTTATACCGGGAACAAAATAATGATACGTCCTGAAACCTTTTACAGCTGGCTCGCCGAAAATAATATCGAGTTTTTCAGCGGGGTTCCCGATTCCCTGCTCAAAGATATCTGCGCATATATTACTGATCATTCTCCCCGGAACAGGCACATCATTGCAGCCAACGAAGGGAATGCTGTTGCACTGGCTGCCGGCTACCATATGGCCACTCGCAAGATCCCTATGGTTTACATGCAAAACTCAGGATTGGGCAATGCCGTCAATCCCCTGCTTTCGCTGGTCGACAAAAACGTGTACAATATTCCTCTATTACTGATGATCGGCTGGCGCGGTGAACCGGGAGTGAAAGATGAACCGCAGCATGTATCACAGGGTGAAGTTACACTCAACATGCTGGAAACCCTCCGGATTCCCTACTGCATACTCAGTCAGGACGAACAAGAGGCAAGCACACAAATGCACCAGGCGGTGAATGAAATGAATCGAACAGGCGTCCCCTACGCCATGGTGGTTAAAAAGGGAACATTCGGCAAATACGCCATACAAGCAACAATTGCTTCTGATTATGAACTATCGCGTGAGCGTGCCGTGCAGCTGATCATTGAACAGTTAACGGGCGATGAGCTGATCGTTTCCACCACGGGAAAGACCTCTCGTGAATTGTTTGAATGCCGCGCAGCAATGGGACACCCTCATCATTCAGACTTCCTTACCGTTGGGTCCATGGGACATGCCAGCCAGATTGCACTGGGAATCGCGCTCAGCAAACCAGGCAAAAAAGTGATCTGTATCGACGGGGATGGTGCAGTGCTGATGCACATGGGAGGCCTGGCCATTACCGGGAGCATGGCACCCGACAATTATATTCACATTGTAATCAATAACGCTGCCCATGAATCTGTTGGAGGACAACCCACCGTGGGTGCTGAAATTGACCTGGTCTCCATTGCAACAGCAAATGGCTACGCAAGTGCAAATTCCGTGTCATCTGACAAAGAATTAAGTGACACCCTGTCGGCGATCAGCAAAGAGATGTGCCCGGCACTGATCGAAGTGAAGGTGCGCGTTGGCTCCCGTGCTGACCTGGGACGGCCCACCATAAAGCCCGCAGATAATAAAAAGGATTTCATGAACAACCTGGATGCGTGATGGGACAAGAAGTTTTTCGTGAGGATCAATTCAGTGATCTGAAGGCCCTGCTCAAAAATATTGGACACAGCAATATTTTCCTGGTCAGGGGCGACAGGTCCTACAGCATTTCCGGGGCAGAATCGTTTGTTTACGAATTGCTGAATAGTACGGAGATTGACTCCTTCCATGATTTCGAATCCAATCCGCAGATGGAGGACCTGGAGACCGGGATCGCCCGATTCAAAAAAGGAGATTACAAACTGATCCTGGCCATCGGGGGTGGCAGCGTGCTGGATATGGCGAAGCTCATCAGTATATTTGCACATCAGCAGGCAGGCATTGAAGCTATTGTGAAAGGGAACGCACCGGCTGAAAATACCAAGACACCGCTGCTGGCTATTCCAACCACTGCAGGCACCGGTGCTGAAGCAACGAAATTCGCAGTGCTCTATATCGATAAGAAAAAATATTCTTTCGAGCATCCGCTCGTGTTGCCCGATCACGTATTCCTGTCGCCACGGTTCCTGCTTTCATCCACCCCGTACCTGTCCGCCTGTGCAGGACTGGATGCATTCAGCCAGGCGGTTGAATCTGCATGGAGTGTAAATGCAACTGACATATCCCAATCTCTTGCCCTGGAGGCAATCGAGCTGATATGGGAGCATCTTCCAAAGGCAGTCAACCAGGGTGACCGGGACAGCAGGAGATTCATGCTGGAAGCTGCGCATCTTTCCGGGAAAGCCATCAATATCACGAGAACGACGGCTCCCCATGCACTATCCTATGCATTTACAAGTTATTACAACATACCCCATGGCCATGCAGTGGCCCTGACCCTGCCCTTTTTTCTTGAATTTAACCATGCGGTATCAGGGGATGATTGCACCGATGCCAGGGGTGCAGAAAGTGTCCGGGCACGGATTGAAAAGATCCTTGAAATATTACATACAGATATCGAGCATGCACGGGTTCATCTTGAGGAGTTCATCAGCAGTGTCGGTGTGAATATGGACATCGCTTCGCTCACCGGAAGCTTTGATCCGGAGATCATTATTGAAAATGTGAATACAGAACGGCTGACCAACAATCCGCGCGTGGTATCAAAAAACGATATACTCAACATGCTTCAGAACCAGTAAAAAAAACAGTTGAAAGATGAGTGCCATATTTCTAGATATTGCTCCGGCATCAGTGATTGCCACATTCCTGAATATTGATCTGGCCGCAGTGAATACCACATTCCTGTATATCGATCCGGCTTCAACCAGTGCCATCCTGTATATCCTGGTTGCACTGTTTGCCACCCTCGCCTTTTTCCTGCGTGGATTCTTCTATAAGCTGAAGAACCTGGTCATGGGCAAAGGATTTGTCAACAGCAAAGACTTCGAACATGTGGATATCATCTTCTATTCAGAAGGAAAACAATACTGGCCCGTATTCCTGCCCATTATCAGGTCCCTGGAAGAAAAAGGCGTCCCCTGTGCCTACCTCACTTCAGACAAAGATGATCCCGGTCTCGTGCACACATCGGAGCATTATGCATCAAAATATATCGGCAACCTGACCATGGCATCGGTCTACCTCAACAGGTTAAAGGCGAAATTCGTTGGCATGACCACCCCACAACTCGATGTGATGATGATCAGGCGCTCAAAAAAAGTGCAACATTACGGCCACATCGTGCATGCGCCCATTGATGTGTTTACCTACAGGAAATTTGCATTCGATTATTTTGATTCTGTGTTCTGCTCCGGGCCTCATCAGATCGAAGGAATCAAAAAACTGGAGGAGCAACGCAACACCCCCACAAAACTATTGCTTGAAACGGGCCTGACCTATTACGACATCATGCTCGATGAAGTGAATCAATTTTCGGTAAATGGAAAGGAAAAACCGGTGATCCTGGTCGCCCCCACCTGGAAAGACTATTCCATATTGAACAGGTTTGGCACCAGGTTCTTTGATATCTTATTGAAGGACACACCCTATGATATTATCCTGCGTCCGCATCCACAAAGTTATGTGAGCTTCCCCGGTCTGATGGCTGAAATTGAGGAGTATGTTAAGGACGAACCAAGGATCACCATTGACAGGAACCAGCTGGGCACCGAAAGCATGGCAAAGTCTGATCTGATGATCAGTGATCTTTCGGGTGTTTTTTGGGATTATGCATTTATATTTTCCAAACCCGTACTGTTGCTGAAAACAAGATTCGATTCCATCGAGGGTTTCGAGGGATCCGAGCTCGACCACGAGATGTGGGAGATGCGGGAGCGTTCAAGATTGGGAAGCGAATTTGATGAAGAAAATATTGATCAGATCAGCACATTGGTCAAAGAAATGCTTGCCCATCCGCCCGTCTTACAACTGGAAGAACTGAAAAGGGAATCGGTGTATCATTTTGGCCGGGCAGGCGAAGTTGCTGCCAACCAGATCATGGATATCGTCAAAGAGATGGATCACAAAAATGAATAACAGCAGTTGAACAGTATGGATTTCTTTGATCTCATCTTTTCCCCGTTTTTCTTCATTGTGGAGCAGGTGTACCTGCTTGGATACAGGCTTACCGGCAACCCTGGCGTGGCAATACTGTTGCTTAGTTTCGGTATCTCCCTGCTGCTGCTTCCTGTATTTATCCTGATCGAACGGGCCAGGAAGCGCGACGATGCGAAAAAACGAAAAATGAAGCCCGTGCTTGATGAGATCAGGCGTTGCTACAAGGGGCAGGAACGTTATTACTATACCAGGACCCTGCACCGGCAACACGGCTACAATTCATTCCGGGCACTGATCCCGGTCTTGTCACTGTTGCTCCAGATCCCGTTCTTCATCGCAGCATACCAGTTCCTCGAACATTATGAACCCCTTGCGGGGCAAAGTTTTCTGATGATCGATGACCTGAGTGAACCCGACAGGCTGCTGGGGAAGGTCAACCTCCTTCCCATCATCATGACCCTGGTGAACCTGGTCACAGCTTACTTCTATACCCGGAACGGGAATACACCGGAGCGCCGGCAGATGTTGGTGATTGCAGGGGTTTTCCTGGTCCTGCTGTACAATTTCGCGTCCGGGCTCGTTCTCTACTGGACCATGAACAATGTCTTCAGCTTTTTCAGGCTCTTCATTACAAATCCCGAGGTTTTCCGGAAAAAAGAACAGAAGCCTGGCACTGCTACAAAAAAGCACCCGGTGAAATATGCATATGCACAGCTGCGCACAGTCATTGCAAAAACAGAGGTGAAACCTTGGATCTTCCTTTCATTACTGTTCTTAACCCTCTATTTTCTTGTTTCAGGAAAATATTATTACTCTGAGGACAATAACACGTTGCTTGCATACGCCCTGGTGTCACTGGTGCTTTCACAGGCAATTGGATTCCTGTATTTTTTCAGGGCTGGAGGTGTTAAATACCGAATATTGTACAGGATTGCCTCCCCGCTTTTGCTTGTTGCCTTCCTGCTGCAATTAGCAAATATTTATTTGTTTGCCGCAGGCGGGGAGATCGCTTTCAACCTGTTCAATCTCAGTATAGCATCCGAAGACCATCAGATCACGGACATTATTTATCCCGGTCTTGCGTTTGCGATCATCACCCTGCCCTGGTATTTTCTTCAGCAGGAAGTTCGCCTATCGAGACAGGTCTCCCATTCACCGGCCATTTTCCTGCTGTCAGCAGCATATATTTTTGGTTTTATTACACTGTGGAACCCGCTCATTGTATATGCATCTTTCCCGGAAACCTTCAGCTTTTCTGCCCTCGATCTCATTGGCAAGAACCTGCCTGTATTTGTTATACTTCTCCTGCTGGCAACGGGGATAGTTTTCATTATCCCGCAAAGGTTCAGGTGGCTACTCGCAGCCATTGCATTAACTGCTGCAGCCATAGGTTTTTTCCACCATACGATCCTGCCTGTTGAAATGGGTACCCTCCAGGAAAATAAGTTTGAAAAAGAACAGGCATTGCTCATCCCACCCTTCATATACCTGCTTGAAGCGATCGCCATGATCGCACTGTTCGCGGCAAGCATTTACCTGGTGATGCGCCCGTATCGCAGGTATGTCCTCGTTGGCCTGGCACTTTTGAACATCGTGGTCGTCTTTCAGAGTCTTTACAGCGCCGTTGCATCCGGCAGCTTTATACAGAACGAAACATACACCTCATCGCATTCCATTCCACTCTCAAAAACAGGGAAGAACGTGATATATTTCGTTCCTGATATGTTCCAGGGATGGGCCATGCACAGGATGATGAATGAAAACCCGGAATTGAAAGCACAACTGGAAGGATTTGTATGGTATCCCAATGCACTTTCTGTTTCGCGGGTTACAAATACCTCGGTGGGTCCATTGTTAGGAGGACACAGTTATGCTCCCGACAGTCTCGACCAGGATACGGAGCGTACCATCGAGGAGAAATTATCACAGGCCAAGCATGACCTGTCCGAAAAGGTCAGGCAACAAGGGTACATGTTTACCAGTACCCGTGTGCCCTATACCAGCATCGCGGATAGAGATTATGATGTGTTCCTTCCCGACTGGCACGAGGACTGGGATATCTACAACAGGCAGCTGGACATACGTGTAACGGAAGAGATCAACTATACCCTGCTCGGATATAATGCATTGTTCTTCACCGCTCCGCTTGCCTTCAAACCTAAAATATACAACAATGGGCAGTGGCTTTTCCTGGAGAGCAAAAAAAAGGGGAGAAATACCACCACAAGTTTAAAACACCAGTTCCTCAGGCTGCTGCCTTATATTTCGCATGCGGATTCGGACCAGGGGAATTTTGTCCTTATCTACTCCATGGTCTCACATTTCCCATGGAGTATCGTGAATGAGCACGGATCCATGATCCATGATGTATCTCCTTATGAAAATAATAAATGGATCATTGAGAATCTTACCAGGTGGTTCAGCTGGATGAAAGAGAACGATGTCTATGACAACACAAAGATCGTCGTCGTATCCGACCATGGAACGCACTGGAAACGGTTCAACCGGGAACTGGATATTGACAATCCATTTCAAAACGTAGACGATGAAAGTGTGCCCCTGAATTACATGCTGGACCTGAATCCCCTGATCATGGTGAAGGATTTCAATGCAACAGCACCGTTTTCGGAGGACTGGCAGTTCATGAGCAACATGGATGCCATCGACATTGCGGTCGGAAAGCTGGATCCGGCCCGGAACCCTGTCGGCGATCCTGATCCGGACCGGAACCCTGTCGGTGATCCTGATCCGGACCGGGACCCTGACGGTAATCCTGATCCGGACCGGTATACGGGTAGGGATAAAGACCGGGAGACAGGCCGGGATACAGTCACCGCGGAAAGGGTCTTGCCTGCTTTTGTATCGTGGTGGACCCGGGATATGAATAACCGGACCCAATTTTCGTTGGAACATAAGTACCTTGTGAAGGATAATATTTTTGATGCAGACAACTGGACCATGGTGTGGGATAAGCACCTGGGAGATATAGAAACGGGGGAAGAAATGAAATAGTACCCCCGGTGCAACAGAGCAATGAAGTATTCAGACTATTTACGCGCAATGCGCACCACGGCGATAAAGAAGAAAATCCATACGGGTGTTGGAAGAATTACACGTGACTTCCACCTGCAGTTCCGGATCTTTCTCAGCCTTATTTTTGTAACAACCTATTTCTATTTCGGATCGAAATTTTACTATGACGGTGTCAACAAGCAATTAGGGATCATTGCCTTCGCAGCAATGCTGATCACCCAGGTGTCCGGATTGATCTTATATGCCAGGCATTTCGGGAGCCTTACCAGGACATGGGGCCTGCTTTCAGTATCTGCCTTGAGCCTGCTGATGATCTTCCAGGGCATCAACCTGTTTGCGGCCGGTACCGGAAAGGAAATCGCATTCAGCTTATTGAACCTGGAGGTTACACAGGCTGGTACCGCAACGGTAACAGAATTTGTACTACCGGGAATTGTTTTTGTCCTGCTCATCGCATTTATCCTGTATTACATGAAACGGGATCAATTCCCGGTTCAACACAATCCTGACCGGTATGTATATATTTTGTCCATCCTTTACCTGTTGGGATTTATCTTTTTATGGAATCCATTGGCGGTGTATGCATCCTACCCTTCAAACTTTGATTTTACCGCTTTCGATATTCTAAAAAACAATTTGGGTGGTTTTCTGACTGCAGCTGCATTTCTGGCGGTCGCTTATTTTTCTTCTTCAAAAAGAATCAGAAATACCCTGCTGATCATCGTCACCTCCGGGGTTGTCATAGGATTTATTCACAACACCATTGTACCTATCGAAATGGGGACATTACAGGAGACCGTCTTCCTGAACCAAGAGCACCTGGCACAACCAGTGATCTTGTATATTGCCGAGTGCGCAGGTATCCTGTTCATTGTGTATGGAATCATCTGGTTGTTCAGGAAGGGGGTTCACAAACAAATACGCTATGTACTGATTGCCCTGAATGTAATACTGATCGCGCAAGGACTGGTTGCCGCGGGTAGTTCCGGTTCCTTTTTTCAAAAACAGAATATACCACCCAATCCCACAAGTTCTGTCTCCTTTTCAAAAGAAGGTGAAAATATTGTCCTGCTTGTGCTTGATATGTTTCATGGTTGGTACGTCAACAAGATCATTGAAGAAGATCCCGCGCTTAAAAATATATACGAGGGGTTTGTATGGTATCCCAATACGCTTTCAGTTTCATCCATTACCGGCTCTTCGATAGGTGCCATACTGGGCGGATATCAGTATACCATTGACAGGCTGAACCAGGACACAGACCGGCCGTTGAGTGAAAAAATCACGGACATCGCCGCTGAATTGAATATGGAACTCAACAACGAGGGATTCGGATTTTCAGGCAACCGCATCATTTATTCCACAGTGGACAGTCTCGATTACGATACTTTTCTACCCAAATGGCATGATGACTGGGACAAGTTCAACAGCACGCTCAATATCGGCCTCCACAAGGAGATCAATTACAATCTGTTGTGGAATAACGCGGCATTCTTCAGTGCCCCCCTCATCTTTAAACCCAGGATTTATAACAAGGGGCAATGGCTGCTGGGCAGAATAAAAAAAAATCAGAACACCAGCCGTACCAAACCCTATAATTTCTTAAGATTGCTGCCGCATATCTCGGACACTGAAAGCAGCAGGTCCAATTTTATTTACCTTTACGGATCAGCAACGCATCACCCCTGGGATATTATTGATGAAGACGGGATTCTGCACACCGATGTGTCTCCCTACGAAAACAACAGGTGGGCCCTTGAAACCCTTTCAAGCTGGATTGAATGGATGAAAGATAACGAAGTATATGATAACACAAAGATCATTATTGTGTCAGATCATGGTCCGCACTGGTGGTATTATAAGGGAGAAGTTGATACCGACATCCCCGTTATCCCGAATACTGAAGTGGAGCGGATCAATGAACTCTCCATGGGATTATTTGCATTGTTGCTTGTGAAGGACTTCGATAAGACGGGTGGGTTGGAAGAAGATTGGCGTTTCATGAGTAATGCAGATGTGCATTCAATTATTTTTGATGAAGAGAATCCGGCAACAAAAGAACCTCCATTAATCAGAACGCTGCCTTCCTCCGTGGTGCTCTGGGAACGAAAACTTTGGGAGTTGAACCAGCTCCGGATTATCAACAAATTTGAGGTTACTGATAACATGTATAATTTAAACAATTGGAAAATAGTTGATTAACAGATGGATTTTCTGAACTACATACTTGCACCATTCGACTTTATCATAGAGCAGGTATTCCTGTGGAGTTACAACCTGACAGGAAACTACGGGGTGTCTGTTATTCTGCTCAGTTTCGCTGTCTCGCTGCTGTTGCTCCCCATCTTCATCCTGATCGAACGGGCCAAAAAGCGGGATGATGCAGTCAAACGAAAAATGAAACCCCGGCTGGACGAGATCAGGCGATGTTTTAAGGGACAGGAACGGTACTACTATATCCGGACCCTCCACCGGCAGCATGGGTATAATTCTTTCAGGGCATTGATCCCGGTCCTGACCCTGCTGCTGCAGATCCCGTTTTTCATCGCCGCCTATCGGTTCCTGGAGCATTACGAGCCCCTTTCCGGGCAGGGTTTCCTGGTGATCGATGACCTGAGTGCTCCTGACAGGCTGCTGGGAGGGATCAACCTGCTTCCCATCATCATGACCCTGGTGAACCTGGTTACCGCCTGGTTCTATACCCGCAACGGGAATACTTCTGAGCGCAGGCAGATGGTGGTGATAGCCGGGGTCTTCCTGGTGTTATTGTATAATTTTCCATCCGGGTTGGTACTGTATTGGACCATGAACAATGTGTTCAGCTTCTTCAGGCTGTTTCTTACCAACCCTGAAGTATTTCGTAGACCAGGCAAAAAGAAAGGCCTCCTTCATGAACACCTTTCTGCCCTCAGGGAACGCATCCTGCCTTCATCTTCAAAACCCACCCGGATATTTGTCTCCTATCGCGAACAGATCAGGTCAATCCTGCCCGGTTTAAAGGTGTTTTTTATCCTCTTACTGGTATTGGTCATTGCCTCTCAACTCAACTGGGCCTTACAGAATTCCTTCAAGGATTTCGTATTGCGAATGATTGTTGCACCTGTGGCAACCTTCCTGATCACGGTGCTGGCAGCCTTTGGATATGCAACTGTTGCAATCCTCCGTCCGCATGTGGCAAGGATATCCATCAAACCGCATGTGCATAATACATTGCTTCTCGTTGTAATTTATTTCTACTTTGCTGCTAAGTACTATTTCTCGGGAGAAAATAGTGCGCTGTTGATTATTGCTGTGCTCCTTGTCCTCCCCCTGCAACTGATCAGCCTGTTGAAGTTCAGCAGGGCAAAAAGCAGCAAAGGAAGCACAGTATACAACCTGGCAGCGTTACTCATCACACTGCTCCATGTACTGCAATTTGTAAATCTCCTGGCAGCCTTCAATCCGAAAGGTTTTTCATTAGACCTGATGAACCTGAGTATCTCTGCCGAATCATCACCCTGGATTGCTTTTGTTGCCATTGGGATTGTTATTTCCCTGTTGACCTACCCCTTTTACCTCAGAAACGATTACGTAAAGAAGACTGCCCCGCCCCGACGGCATTGGCTTTTGCTAACCCTGTCTCTTCTCTATATTACAGGACTCATTTTTTTCTGGAATCCGATGATCGTATATTCATCCTACCCGGATAATTTCAATTTCCCGGCCATCAATTTCTTGTCACGAAATTCTCTGTTTTTCTTTGTTACCACAGGGGCTGGATTCCTCCTGTACATATTGATCCCTAAATATTACAAGCACATTTATCTCAAGGCAATCCTTGTTGCTGCGACCATTGTACTCCTGTATAGTTCAATCATTCCTTTCGATGCAGGGACATTGCAGGTCTATTTCCTGTCCAACGCAGAGAATATGGCCAAAGGTCCATTCCACTATTTCCTGGAGGTCCTCCTGCTGATCGGAGTGATTTACGGGATCAACCACGTGATAAAAAACAGGCGAACAACGTGGATCCTTTTTGCACTGGCACTTATGAATCTCTTGTTGATCGGGCGTAGTTTATACCTGGCAATTGATACAGGAGACTTTTTTTCCAAAAAGGCGGTTGTATCCGACAACCAGGAAAGTAAAAAAAGTGAGATCCCATTCGCAAAGGACAACAAGAATATTGTAATTTTTGTGATTGATGGTGCGCAGGGATGGTACATGCACGATCTTGTAAAAGAAGACTCATCACTCAGGGATGTTTATTCCGGATTCACCTATTATCCCAACACCCTGGCCATGGCGAACTATACCTATGCATCGGTTCCCGCGATGATGTGTGGCTATGACTATTCCATTGCCAACATGAACCTGGACGAGGACAAAACCATCATTGATAAAGTGACCGATGCAACGGAGCTGTTTTATAAAAAAATAAAGGATGACGGATTCGACTTCACATCAACCATCCTGCGGTACTCAAGGATAGATCAAAATAAATTTGACCATTATATTCCATCATGGGACGATTCGTGGTCAATCAAACTAGGGCTGGAAAAAACCGAAGAAATGTGGTATACCCGTCTGTGGGAAAATGCACTTTTTTCCAGTGCACCCCTGTTCCTGAAGCCCAGGATATACAATGATACCAAGTGGCTGATGAAAGTCAAATCCAATCTTAACCTCAGCGAACTCAATGAATATAATTTTGTCAGGGTGCTTCCTGCCATTTCAAATACTGACAATGAGGATCCGAACTTCATTTATATCCATTCACTCTATACCCACAATCCATGGAGCATGATCAGCGAAGAAGAACAGTTCATCAGGGATGTGACCCCCTATGAATGTCAACGGGCGTTCACCTATACCTTCGCGAACTGGCTCAGGTGGATGAAAGAAAACGGCATATATGACAATACAAAAATAATTCTCGTCTCAGATCATGGTCCGAGCTGGTGGCATTATGAAGGTGAAATCACTACCAAAGCACCCATTCAATGGACAGAAGAGGAGAAAATATCGCTTGAACGGTTTCTCCACCTGAATGCACTCTTAATGGTGAAGGATTTTAACAGTGACTTTCCGCTCAGAGAGGATTGGCGACTGATGAACATTGCGGATGTAAGTGCCATTGCCTTCAATGAAAATGATCCCACAAAATCAGATTCAACTTCGCGAACGCTGCCCACATTTTTTACTACCTGGCACAACGATCTGAAAACACGCACGCAATACGAGATCAAACACTGGTTCGAAGTAACAGATTATGTATATGATCTGGAGAACTGGAAGGCGGTTGGTGAAAGTCAATAATTTTCAGTATTTTCATATTACAGCGCGGTTGATGAAGCCATTGTGAAGCCTGGGAACCTTGTCTTCATCATGATTTTCCTGGCCACCGCGACCCTCATGGCCGAACGCCTGCAACAACTAAAACTGAAAATAAATGAACGGCTGCAGATCTGCCGACCACGACTGGTAGATCACGAAGACCACCACGATGGCGATTATTACCTTTGCCCAGATGGGCGTTTTGATGTACCAGTTCAGCAGGGCCAGTTTCCATTTATTGGATACCCAATGGGTGATATAGCCCAGCAGCATCACCAGGAACACCCATTTGTAAGAGACCAGCACTTCGGGGATGATTGAGGCGTTGAAGGCAGTGGCCACCTGGCGCATCAGCTCATTGGCATGCTCCATGGAGTCGGACCGGAACCAGATTCGTGTGAAGGTGATGAACTGGAAGGTGATAAATATTTTCCAGAATCTTACGGCCCAGTGCTTGCTGTGTTCATAGGGACTGATCTTCCGCCACATCTTGTACACTACGAGTCCGAGCCCGTTGATCCCGCCCCAGATCATGAACTGCCAGCTGGCACCATGCCAGAGTCCTCCCAACAACATGGTGATCATCAGGTTCACGTCAGTCATGATTCGTCCCTTGCGGTTTCCTCCCAGCGGGATGTAGAGATAATCGCGCAGCCAGGTGGACAGGGAGATGTGCCAGCGTTTCCAGAAATTCCCCACGTTGGTCGCCTTGTAAGGCGAATTGAAATTCCGTGGCAACCGAAATCCTAATAATAATGCTATCCCAATGGCTATATCGGTATATCCTGAAAAATCCACATACACCTGCAGTGAATAACCATACAGCGCCATCAGGTTCTCGAATCCTGAAAATCCGGCCGGGTTGGCAAAGATGCGGTCGATGAAATTCACCGCGATATAATCCCCAATGAAGATCTTTTTAAAGAGCCCCTTCATGATCACAAAAATGGCAAACCCGAATTCCTCTTTCGAGAGACTGTATCGTTTATAGAGCTGCGGCACGAATTCGGAGGCACGAACGATCGGTCCGGCTACCAGCTGGGGAAAGAAGGATACGAAAAATCCGAAATCCAGGAGATTTTTAACCGGGTCGACCCGCCGGCGGTAGAGGTCGATGGTATAAGACATGATCTGAAACGTGAAAAAAGAAATTCCCACGGGTAAAAGGATCACCGACACATCGAAATGGGTACCCGTTAAGTTGTTGGACCAGGCAGCAACGTGGTTTACGACTTTGAAGTCGGTATTGAACAGCGAGTTAACAGATCCGATGAACAGGTAGGCATACTTGTAGTAGGAGAGCAACAGCAGGTTGATGAAGACACTCAGGAAGACACCGAATTTCCGGGTACCCTTTTTTTGTGCCCGGTGGATCCAGTTACCGATATAGAAATTGGCAACTGTTGAAAATACCAGGAGCAGGAAGAAGAGTCCGGAGGTTTTCCAGTAGAAGAAGAGGCTGGCCAGGAACAGGAATGCATTGCGCATTGCCCGGTCCTTGTAGATGATCGAAAAAACCAGCAGCACTACCGCGTAAAAGATCCAGAAATAGAGTTGCGTAAAGATCAGCGGCTTCTCCGGGTTGAACATGAATATATCACTGAGCCAGGGCATGGATGTAAAGATAGAAGGATTATGTAAAAAAAATACAGAAATGCAAAATCCGCTTTGTCCCTGTCTCCCTGCATTAGAAATGTATCATCCCTTTACTTCAGTTCAGTGCCATCCCGTCCTGATACTGCATCCCCCATTCGCAAGGTTTCCCGGATTGCTTCTTCTTCATCCGGATGCACGGCCAGTTGTTTTTCAGCTTTGTATTTACCGTATTCCAGCATGATGGCATCGAAAAACATTCCGGCCATAAGATTGGCACCTTTGGGAGTAAAATGGATATAATCAGGTGAGGCCAGCGGTGGATTGGCAAGTACAAAATTCTGGATGGAGTTCTTACCTCCCATTGCTGTATACATATCCCAGAATGCACATCCAGTTTCATGGGCAGCATCCCGGAGGGCATCCCTGACAGGCTCCAGCGCGTTATAGGTGACGAATCTTCCATTTTCCTTGGTGGACATGTCGCCCGGTCCAATGACCAGCACGGCAGATTCAGGAGAGAGGGAGCGTAGGTAATTGAGCTCCCGGGTGAACCTGCGCCTGTAATAATCATAATTGCTTATATAGGGAACCACGTTCCCACCGAACTGCATGATGATCAGACCTGGATCTACTGCCTCCAGCATGGTATCGAGCACCACAGGATCCGAACGGCTGAATTCCAGTCCCGAGCTGCCTCGCATGGCAATGTTATCCATCTGTATGCCAGCATCAGGGTCGAAGCTGATCCCGTAGACTCTTCCGCCCTGTTGCAGGTCAAACTCCAGCCTGACCTTTTTCGCTTCAAAATCCAATTGCTGTACAAGCTCCTGGTACCCGTCTGTCAGCGGTGCAATGGTATCCGTGATCGTATCGTTGTAGTGTACCCTGATCATGCCCCCTTCCACGTAGGAATGCAGGTAGATCGTCATGTTACTGAATGCAGAAGCGCGTCGTCCGGATAAAAAATTAAATTCCAGGTATGGAAGCGCATCTGCTTCCGGTATGGGTACAGCGGTAAAACAGGCCATCATTCCATAGCTGGAATGTTGAATCGTTTTATCACGTCTGCCGAACCCGGTGTAACGGAGCCATTCACCACCATATTTCTGCCTGAACGTTGGATTTCCATGATACAGGGGGATGGCGGGTACCATTCCGCAACCTGAACCACCGAACACCTGCTGCAGGCGATTCCTCAACAAAGCTGTCATACGGTCATTCTCAATCTGTGAATCACCATAATGAAGGATCCTGAGGAGTCGTCCTTCGGTTTGGGATCGCTCCGCCTCTTCAAAAAAAGTATGCAACTCTGGTTCCATATCCGGTGGAATTTCAATAGGATGAATACGATTGCTTACGCTGTCGATCCGCGCCTTGATAATGGAATCCAGTCTGATCTTATCTTTTGCCGTTATGCGCCTGGTCCCGCCGGAACTTGTTGCTGAGGATGGGGCCGGATTTCCAGCTAACCGGGATTGGTCTGAATTGGATTGGTTCGAACCGGATATGGACCGGATCGTTCTTACAACAGAGCCGGCTGGTGATGTTGCAGCTTGGTACTCATTTGAATCAAGCGAGATCTTCTCAGATTCAGCTGAGGCCTGGTTTGAGTCTGCTGAAGTCTGCCCGGATATCGGTGCGGATTCATCTGAGAGGGATTCGGTTGACCCTGTGATGGACCGGATCGATTCTGCGATGGATCGGGCAGTGGAACCGGTTGTTGTATCTGAACTGGCTGATCCTGTTTTTTCAGCAGAGAATGTTCCCTGGTTTCCGGACATTGATTTTGCTGAAACAGATCCCCTGGTAACAAAAATGTTTTCCACTTGCCCGAATTCCGGATCACCTGTAACCGTTGCATGCCGGATAAGACTATCTGTATAATGGGAATTTGAAGAATCTTTTGCAAACAGGTTTTTGGATGAAGCAAATCTTAACCTGGCTTCCTCCCCCAACGAAATCCCCTCTTCGGGGAATACCATGGAAAGCACCAGCAGTATCCCGAAAACAGCAACAAAAAACAGGAAGATCCTCAAGGGTCTCATGTCCTAAATATAAGAAAAATGAGAAATTGCGTGCCTGCTTGCACCAGGAAAAATCAATGGACTGTGGCGCTCACGGAGTTATGTGCCAGGATATTTGCGCCAGGGTAAGAAAGTCGGGATCTGCGCCAAAATATTTGTGCCAGGATATTTGCGCCAGGGTAAGAAATCCTTTCCTACATCTTTTTGATCCTGATCTTTTGTCCGGGCTTGATCCTGTTGCTGTTGGATAGATTATTCCACCGGGAAATGTCCGTATCTGAAACCCCCGGGTATTTTTTTGCAATGTCCCAGAGTGTATCGCCGGTGCGGACTGTATAGTATATGAACTCACCGGCATCATCCCCTCCTGCGCCAGCGCCTGGTAATGAAGCAGCACTGCCAGGGGCGGAGGATCCAGGAGAACCCGGTGAAACAGAGGAAGTGGAAGCAGCGGAGGATCCGGAAGAAGCAGAGGAACTGCCTTGTGCATCATTACTTACAGTTCGCCCCGCAAACCTTTGTTTCTGAGTGAATGTCATATTGTCCAGCTCCTTATACCTGGCAGATGTTCCCTTCGGCTTATAAATAATGAGCCGTTGTCCGCTTCGAATCAGGTTACGGCGGATATTGTTCCAATAGCGCAGGTCGGATGTACGCACATCGTACCAGTCGGCAATATACCCCACATTATCTCCCGATTTCACAGTGTAATAAATTTTATCATATTTGTCTGCCGGCAGATCCACCTGGTAACGGGAATTCACACTGCTGGGTGAGGTGATCATCTTCTCCCTGTTGAAATATACGGAGTCCTTGTAGGTCATGATCGAATCCTTCAGGTCGATAAACGCGCTTACCTGTGTGAGCGGGATCGCCAGGCTGTAGCGCTGGGAAGCTGTGGCCGGGATGATGTCGTAGCGGTATTGCGGATTGAGGTCACGCAGCTGTTTCACCGGGATATTCAGCACCTCGGATACCTGCTGAAGGTGGAGTTTCTCGCTGATCATTATGGTATCTGTGTGCAGTTCGATCTCCAGGGGCTTTTTCCCCAGGTAATGTTCAGGATAATAGTTCATCGCGTAGGTGGCTGCGATAAAAGCCGGAACATACCCACGGGTCTCCCTGGGCAGGTAGTAATAGATCTCCCAGAAATCGCGCTTTCCGCCGGATCGCCGGATCGCCTTGTTCACATTTCCGGGTCCGCAATTATAGGCTGCCAGTGCAAGGGTCCAGTCCCCGTAAATACGGTACAGGTTCTTCAAAAATTTTGCAGCTGCATGCGTGGAAGCCAGGTAGTCCTTCCGCTCATCGACCAGGGAGTTGATCCGGAGTCCGTAACTGCGTGCGGTGCTATACATAAACTGCCAGGTACCCACGGCTCCTGCACGTGATACTGCTCTCGGGTTCAACGCAGATTCAATGATCGCCAGGTATTTCAGTTCATAAGGCACATCGTACAGGTCGAATACCTGTTCGAATATGGGAAAATAGAAATCTGACACAGCCAGCATGTAGCGTACCTGGTCGCGTCGTTTTTTTGTATACACATTGATGTAGTTCTTGACCAGCCGGTTGTAGGACAGGTCGATGACCGAAGGGATATTGCCCAGACGCTCAATATAGACGGAGTCGGGAAAATCGGGCACCAGCGAATCGTTTACTTCAAAAGCAGCATCATCTACCATGGATTCCAGTGACTGGTTGATGTAATAGACGTTCAGCAGGCTGTCGATATTTTGCTCCAGACGGAGTTCATAGACTTCATCTGTAAAGACAGGAGGTTCCTGGACGGACTTTTCGGGCGCAACGGCTGAAACCCTCTCCTCCTTTGCCGGGATCGTATCAGGGGTCAATTCAGCCCGGACCGGGATCGTATCCGGAACACTCTCTTCCTGTTGTGATTGTGAAAATATGGTATTTGTATACAGAATGGCCAATAGCGCCCACAGCAAAAGATCTCTCCTCATATGATTCACTCATTAAAAAGTCAAACTACACTTCAATCCGTAATTGTTAACAGGCATTCCCGTAGCTGTGAAATGCGACCGGATGTCCGGCGCTACCCGCAATGTCAGCTCCGGACTTACATCCCAGTAAAACAGGTGTGCATCCACGTATGCATCCAGCACCTGCAGGGCATATGCCGCGGTCAGGGTGATATAACTCAGCTCCAGGTTCCTTCGCCAGGCACGCAGGAAGCGTTCGTTGATGGAACTCTGATCCTCGGCATACCTGTCACTTGCTGTTCTGTACCCCTGTGTATTGTAATAGATCCAATAGCTAACACCACCAAGCGCAGCATATACAAATGGGATTTTGAAATACTTATTATTGTATGCCTGTCCGAGCCCAGGCAGGATCAGGGAGTAGATCATGGCTTTTCGAGGTGAATGCTCCAGGGTATCCACGTTGATCCGCTGTGTACTGTCCCGCCTCGAAGAACGCTCTGAGTCACGCCTCGAAAAGCGCACTGAGTCACCCCCGTTCTCACCTGTACTGAATGTGAAGTCCTCCCCTGAGGAAACTGCAGGATCTTCCTGCAGGGGTTCCTGGCGCTGAACAGCGGGTATTTCCTGGTTCTGCGGTGCGGGCATTTGCTGTTTCTGTTTAGCTGGGGTTTCCTGGCTCGCGGGGGGCTTCGCGGGGGGATCGGTCTGCGCCGCAAGGGGAAACGCAATAAAAGTAAAAAGGAGAATCATTGATGCGATCCTCCTGGTTACATACAGTTTTATATCGTCCCTGTTGCTGATCATGTACCCGGTTTGTCCAGAATGCTGACGATCCGTTGCAGATCCTCATCTGACTTGAAAGGTATAACGATCTTACCCGAACCTTTATTATTCCTTTTAAAATCTATTGTTGCACCGAAGAAGTGCGAAAGGTGCTCCCGGAGGTTTTCATATTCGTCAGGATCATCCGCAACAGGATCATGCCCATCCGCGGGTTTTTGCTTCAGCTTTTTCACAAGTGCCTCCACCTGTCTTACTGACAGGTCCTGCGCTACGGTTCGTTTGAAGGCCTCCAGCTGTACTTCCGCATCCTCTACACCCAGCAATGCACGGGCCTGTCCCATAGAAAGTTGTTTTTCCCTGATCGCAGCCTGGATATCGGCCGGCAACTTCAACAGGCGCAGATAATTGGTTACAGTGGCCCGTTTCTTCCCCACCCTTTCACCGAGTGTTTCCTGGGTGAGGTTGATCTCTTCCATGAGTCGCTGGTAGGAGATGGCCACCTCGATGGCGTCCAGGTCCTCTCGCTGAATATTTTCCACAAGAGCCAGCTCCAGCATGTTCTCGTCTTCCGCTTCGCGGATATACGCCGGGATCTTTTTCAATCCTGCTTTTGCGGCTGCCCGCAA
>CAYOSB010000011.1:0-31660 GCA_964406495.1 uncultured Bacteroidaceae bacterium
ATTCCGAACGGTATAAATTTATGCTATATTTTACTAATATGCAACTTTATAATTGTTTTTAAATGTATTTATGTTGATATATTAAATTTTATAGTTTATTTTAAAAGCTAATAAAACAAAAAAATCCAAGTGTAATTCAGCCGGGAGCGATAAACAAATTTTGGAGTTATTTTTACTGTTTGCTTACTGTTGATTTATTTCCCTTTCAACCGGTCCAGATCTCTGCGTTCTTTTTTGGTGGGTCGTCCGGCACCGCGTTCCCGCTTGTAGAAGAAATCGTCCTGCATGGTGAGTTTATCAAGCTCCTCCTGGGGGGTGATGTCCTCGGCAAATTGCGCGACCAGCTTTGCCCCTACCCTTTTCTGGATCGGCTCAATGACTTTGTAGGAATAGATCACCGGCATCTTGCGCACCTGGATCACATCTCCGGCGCTGATGCTGCGCGACGGCTTGACCGACATCTCGTTGATCATCACACGTCCTTTCCTGCATGCTTCCGTGGCTTGCGCGCGGGTTTTGTATACGCGTATTGACCAGAGGTATTTATCTATGCGGTTGTCCATAAATCATAAATCTAAAAAATTCTGGTCCGGATCAAAATTGTTGTGCATTCAATATAGATCCTGCCTTCAGTGAATTTTACAACTATCACTGTTCATTTCTGCCCTTCGAGATGACATTTGTGTACCTTTCGAGATAACATAGTGTACCCTTTAAGATGACATTAGATGCCGGGGCTACCATTAATACGGACTCATCCTGCGGGCCATCCTGTAGTAGAGCCTGCGCACATATTTATAAATGTACACCATTGCCAGCTCTGATCCCCCGATGAGGACATCGCGACGTCCTTTCTTCATCGACCTGACCATCTTGCGTGCACACACTTCAGGAGAGATCCCGTTAGCCTGTCCCGGGTCCATTACGCCCCGCGCCTTCCCTTCTTTGTCCACCGCATGCAGTGAAATATTGGTGCGCACCCTGCCCGGACTGAACATCGTCACCCGGATCCCGTGCCGGTGGTTTTCGGCCAGCAGGCTTTCATAGAATCCGAATAGTGCATGCTTGGCCGCGGAATAGGCACTGCGCATGGGAAAACCGAATTTTCCAGCGATGGTGCTTGTGACACCAAAATACCCTTCTCCCCGTTCGATCATCCCGGGCAGCACCGCCTTGGCCAGGATCACCCCGGCAAAATAGTCGATCTCCATCAGCCGCCGGTCGATCTCCAGGGGTGTTTCCGCCACCAGCGACCGTTGGGAGATCCCGCCGTTGTTCATCAATACATCCACCTTCCCGAATTCCTTCAGCACCTTTGCTGCGGCCGCCTCAACAGCCTTTGGGTCTCCCAGGTTGAAGACGACCGGGTGCACCTCTGCGGATATGCCGCTCAACTTTTTCCTGACACTTTCCAGTTCTTCCGGCTCGTGTGATGAGATAATGACCCTGGCGCCTTCCTTTGCGAATGCTTCCGCCAGGGATTCCCCGATCCCGGAAGAGGCCCCGGTGATCCATACTACTTTATTTTTAAATGATACCATGGATTACATTTTATAAGCTGAATTTAAGCATTGGTACTGCCACGGCCGGGCTGATAAGGTAAGGTCCAGGATGATAGCCGTTCCAAATGCAATAACCTGTCCGAATACAAAAGGCAGTCCCAAAAAAATGAAAGGTCTCGAAGAAAATGCAGGATAAAATGAAAATGCTGGTGCTGTTGCCGCTGTAATGCATGCTTTCGGTAACCTGGTAAACTCCACAGCTTTGCTTGATCCCGCAGAAGTGACCTGTTCCTGGCTGTAGGTGTCAGACATCTGATTATTTACCATTATTTGACCAGTTTCTCGGTCGTGGAAACGATCTCCTTTCTCAGTTCAACCAGTTCCACGGCCTCTTTCTTCTTCCTCCTGAGCTGTCGGTTAAACCAGGCACCGCGGACCGTTTTCTTCCAGCGGAAGTACCACAACAGTGCCAGCTTGCCCATCGGGTAAAGCGTGACGAGGTATCCCAGCCAGATATACCAGCCGTCGGTGAGCAATGCCACGATCAGGGTCTGCAGGAGGTAGGAAATGGGTGTAACCAGCAGGATGCCTGCCCCGGCCTTGATGGAGCTGTGGAACTGCAGATCTTTCACTTTTCTGACCATCCGAACGGGCAGAAAATACATGATCGCGTTATTGATCAGTCCATAGAGGAATACCGGGAAGGTAACCAGCAGGGTGAAGTATCTCCAGAGTGCATGCATCCCGCTGAAACCCTTCTTCTTCACCACCCAGTCACGGATGTTCAGCGCTTTGACCCTTTTCATGTAAGGCTCAACCTTTTCTTTCAGCGGCACAAGTTTTTGTTCATCCGCTTCCAGCATTTTGTCGAGCCTGCTGATCATCTCCTTGTCAGCTTTGAATTTATCGTGGAGCTGCGATCCTTCGATCCCCATGATCTCCCGCATCCGTTCATTGAAAATCGTGCGGAGCCCCATGTAGGTATCATAATATTCTTCTGTTTCGATGTGAATCATCAGCGGATGCAGTTCTCTGATCAGTCGCTTCTTGAGCTGGTTCAGGCCGCGCGGACCATTCTCCTCGAACGTATCCCAGTATTCAGACACCTCGATGGGTTTGCCATAGTATATATGCAGGTCCTGGTTATGTTTGATATAGTCTCCGAAATCCAGTCCCACCGGGACGATTTTTACGTAGGGCTCGTTTTTCTTCTCCTCCTGCGCCTTGAAAGCGATCCGGAACACCCCTTTCCCCAGGTTGCGGAGCCGGCGTTTATCGCCGTGGTTCCCCTCGGGCATCAGGCAGAGCTGGTGCTTGCGATGCAGCACGCCCACCGTGATATCGAAGATCTCCTGGTTTTTCCCCAGTTCCTCCACCCCATCCCTGATCCTGAACACCGGGAGGATCTTCAGGGTATTCAGCACCCTGGCAAGCAGCTTTTTTCTGAACAGGTCGGCCCGGGCCAGGAATACTGTATCGCCGGGTGAGGAAAAGAGCACGATCAGGGCATCCATCAGGGCATTCTGGTGGTTCGGCGTGAAGATCACCGGTGCATCCTTCGGGATATTCTCCAGTCCGTGCACCTCGAATTTCCGGTAGAACTGGCTGAATACGGTGCTTACATACGAATAGATCAAAGTGTAAGCGATGGTTCTTCGGTCGATGCGGTCGATCGCACCAATTACTTTTCTTTTGGCCATCTGGTTCGGTTTTATCTCCACAAAGATAAATTTTTTCGTCGTAAAGCGAAGCCGTGGGTATGACGTGAAACTGCGCTTTGTGTATGCAGTTCTCCCTGGCAATAACTTCGATTGAAGAGGACCTGGGTGGTCCTTCGTATGCAGTGCGCCCTGTCAGTAACTTCGATTGAAGAGGGCCTGGGTGGTCCTTCGTATGCAGTGCGCCCTGTCAATAACTTCGATTGAAGAGGACCTGGGTGGTCCTCCGTATGCAGTTCTCCCTGGCAGCAACTGCGATTCAAGGGGACATGGGGGGGCCTCCCGATTGCTTCCACATATGCTCTCCTTTCTGCATTTCCTGGTCATAGGGACCAATGGATTTATAATGGGACAGAGGAGCACCGCTGCTTCAAAAAAAATGATTATTTTCGCATCGGATTATCCAAATATTTAGATATGATTATTTCAGGGATACAGCAGGTGGGCATTGGCGTAAAGAGCCTGAAAGAGGCGTGGAGATGGTACCGCGATCATTTTGGCATGGACATCCGGGTCTTTGAAGAGGAGGCCCCGGCAAACTATATGTTGCCATATACCGGGGGAAAACCGCGTAAGCGTCACGCAGCCCTGGCCATTAACATGATGGGCGGAGGCGGATTTGAGATCTGGCAGTACAAGGACAGGGAACCTGTTGCACCCGGTTTTGAGATCCAGGCCGGTGACCTGGGGATCTTTTCAGCAAAAATGAAATCGCCCGACGTGGAGCGCACCTACGATCATTTTCACAAGATGGGACTGGTCCTGAATGGAGTAACAAAGGACCCTGCCGGAAGGAAACAGTTCTTTATGAAAGATCCCTTCAACAATATATTCCAGGTCGTGGAAGCCAGCACATGGTTCAAATTCAGCAGGAGGAAAAAGACCGGGGCTACCTATGGTGCTGTGATCGGGGTTTCCGATATCGAAAAGGCCATGAAGGTGTATGCCGACATCCTCGGGTATGACAAGCTTGTGTATGATGAGACAAAAGTATGGGATGATTTAGCTACTGTTCCCGGTGGACAACACAATATTCGTCGCGTATTGCTTCGTCATGAAAATGAAAGGAAAGGATTTTTCGCACGGTTGTTTGGTCCCACGGAGATCGAACTCATGCAGGTGACGGACCGGGATCCTGTGAACATATACAAAGACCGTTACTGGGGTGATTTGGGATTCATCCACCTGTGCTATGATGTAACCGGCATTGATCAGTTGAAAGAAAAATGTGAGGCGCTTGGTTTCCCCTTTACCGTTGACAGTCAGGCAGAAACTGGTGATAATGTTTTTGATATGGGTGAAGCCGCGGGTCACTTTTCCTACATTGAAGATCCGGATGGCACGCTGATCGAGTTCGTGGAAACCCACAGGATCCCCATTGCCAAACGGTTCGGGATTTATCTTAATTTGCACAAGCGAAAGAACAAGGAGAAGCCCGTTGCCGACAGGGTGCTGAAGATGCTGAAATATATGAAAGTGCGGGAGAAGCACCTGACCTGAACCTTCTGAATCAGGCACTAAAGAATATCCCCATACAGCCTGGAACCACGCGACAAGCTAGCCGTAACCTGTGGTTATAATGGAAACTGTGCAACAAAATAGCAGAGGAACCTGTGGTTATACAGGACACCGTTCAAAAACCGCATTACACCATGCCTTAAAAAATATTCCTATATTTACTGCCGTACCAACCAGACTATAGTATGATCGATGCGCTTCAGTCACTGCAGGATACGATCGTATCTGCGGACACCACCTTGGTTACAGAGAAAGTATCAGGGATGCTTGCCACATTCCGGGAGATGGACAAAGAACGTCTCAATTTCGGCGGGGCAAGTCTGCCGCTGCAGATCGTATTGGGCGTAGTGATGTTCGGCGTTGCCCTGGGAATTAAAACACAGCATTTCAAAGATGTGGCCAAGAATCCGAAGCTGGTGCTCATTGGTTTTTCATCCCAGTTTATTTTACTGCCGGCGGTAACCTTTTTGCTGGTTTTGCTATTGAACCGTTGGATCACACCCACGGTGGCACTGGGAATGATACTGGTAGCCAGTTGTCCGGGCGGAAACATCAGCAACTTCATGAGTTCCGTGGCCAAAGCCAATGTGGCCTTATCGGTCACCCTCACAGCCATTGCCACGTTGGGCGCCATCGTGCTCACGCCTTTCAACTTTGCCTTCTGGGGAGGGATGTACCTCAGGTTTGCCCCTTCGGAAGCCACCGCTTTTTTGCGCGAGCTGCACATCGATCCTGTTGAGATGTTCAAGACCGTCTTTATTCTACTGGGTGTTCCGCTGATACTGGGCATGTGGTTCAATCACAAATTTCCAAAGATCACTGCGAAGATCTTCAATCCGTTCAAAAACGTTTCCATGGTCGTGTTCCTCGCGCTGGTGGTAGTGTTGTTTGCCATGAACTACAATTTTTTCATCCGCTTCATCGGGTATATTTTCATTGTCGTGTTATTGCACAATATCGTGGCGCTCAGTAGCGGGTATTCGCTGGGCAAGGTTTTCAATACGGATGTTCCTTCCCGGCGCACCTTCGCCATCGAGACCGGTATCCAGAACAGCGGGTTGGGACTGGTGTTGCTGTTTAATGAGGCGATCTTCCCCACCGAGCTGAAGATCGGCGGCATGGCCTTCATCGCCGGCTGGTGGGGTATCTGGCACATCCTGAGCGGCCTGGGCATCGCCAACATCTGGGCCCGGATCCCCTACGGAGATTTCAAATTGCGGTACCTTGCTCCTAAGTTTTTGAGGAAGGGGTAGGAAAAAAGGGCTGGATTTACAAAATCATTTATTATTTTGGTTGGATCAAAACCAACAATTAGGTCGATCCGGCCTGAGGAGACTCAGATCGAATCCCGGTTCATTTTTCAATAATCGAGAAACGCATATTTTGAAAAAAATTGTTTTTGTAACAGGTTGTTTTGATATGCTTCATTCAGGGCATATTGCCTTTTTAAACGAAGCAGCAACATATGGCAACGTACATGTAGGACTTGGATCTGATCACACAATCAACGAGTTAAAAGGAAGAGAGACGATCAATTCCGAGGATGAGCGCAAATACATGCTGGAAGCCATCAAGTCTGTTCATACCGTAACTGTCAATTCGGGCAGTGGCCTGATGGATTTTGAAGACGACCTGCACAAGATCCGCCCCGATATTCTTATCGTGAATGAGGACGGTCATTCAGAGGCAAAGTCTTCGCTCTGCAAAAAACTGGGTATCGAATACATTGTACTGAGTCGAATTCCGCATGCCAACCTGCCCCCCAGGTCGACCACCAGTATAAGGAGTATCAATCCAATCCCCTACCGGATTGATTTTGCCGGTACCTGGATTGATCAGCCCTATGTTTCCAGGTTCGGACCCGGGTGGGCCGTGACCGCCTCCATCGAACCCACCATTGAATTCAATGAACGATCCGGCATGGCCACCTCGACGCGCAAAAAGGCCATTGAATTGTGGAACCACCATCTCCCCCCGGAAAAGCCGGAAAAGCTGGCCAAGCTGTTATTTCGGCATGACAATGAACCGGGATCTTCGGAGATCAGTGGTTCGCAGGATGCCATCGGGATTACGCTGCCCGGGATCAACAGGTTTTTCTATGAACAAGAATCCTACTGGCCTTCCAAATTCGAATCGATCCATGATGAGGCTGTAATCAGCTGGTTGGAAGACCATATCCGGGTCATGACCCTCTGGCCCCGTCCCAATGGATATGATGTCCTGGGAAATACCGATATCAACACTGGTAAAGTCCGCCAGCTCACCCATGCCTCAGAGGAAGCCTGGATGGCACTTCAGGAGATGGACCTGGAGGCATTTTCCCGCCAGTTCCTCAAATCCTTTGAAGCCCAGGTTGCCATGTTTCCCGCCATGTTGAATAAAGAAATTGAGGACGTCATTGACGGGATCCGGGACAAAGCCCTTGCCTGGAAACTCTCCGGCGCCGGAGGAGGCGGATACCTTGTCATGGTCACCCAGAACCACATCCCCAACAGCTTCCGCATCAAGATCAGGAGAAGGAACAGTGATTTTTGATTTTGTTGCAAGGGATGTGCTCCTGGTTTGGAGGTGAGTATTTACGGTTTTTCAAGAACAACCAAATTCCCATGGCTGAAAGGTATACTCAAACACCCAGGATGCTTTTAATATAATAATTTTTCTCCGGCTCCTCTCCTCCCTATGCCTCATATTTATCCCCCGGAACCGTTAAAAAATGGTTAAAACTTTTCTGTCGTTTAACACGATCTAAAAAACATAATATTTATATTTGATTCAATACTTAACCCGTATTGAAGAAAGGATAACTGAACATGGACGTGCGACGGGAACCTGCTGATAATGTGAAGGATAAAAATAATCAGCTGCCAGTCAGATGGTACGCTGTATACACCCGCCCCCGGGCAGAGAAACAGGTAGCCGAGCGATTGCTTGAGCAAGGTATTGAAGCCTATCTCCCCTTACAGAAAAAACTTCGACAATGGTCGGACCGGAAGAAATGGGTCGAAACCCCCCTCTTCAGTTCTTATGTGTTCGTCAAAATCGACCGCAGGTTTTATGACAGTGTGTTGCAGACCAATGGTGTAGTGAAGTATATTACATTCGAAGGAAAAGCCGCGACCATTCCCCAGGACCAGATCGATAACCTGAAGATTGTAGTTGACAGCAATGCTGAAGTGGAGACCACCTGGGAAAAATTTGCCAAAGGAGAGCGGGTAAGAGTAAATGGGGGTGCATTAAAGGATTTGACCGGGGAGTTGATCAGTGATGGTGGAAGAAGGAAAGTTCTGGTGCGTGTCGACAGGCTGGACCAAAATTTAGTGGTGGAAGTGCCGTTGGGATTGGTTGAGAAGTTGCAGGGATAAATATTGCCTTATATAAAACTAAAGCTTGAATATCACAGCCGTTTCAATAGTGCCTCTTGATGATAACAGTGATTTAAAAGACAAGTAAAGCGCTTAAATAGCGCTTTTGTATAATATACAGAATTATGACAAAGTTGCTTCCTTGGGAGCGACGCGGCGAAGCTGTAAATTAAATCTTCGTTATTAAAACAAATAAGTTCATTAAAGTAATCGAATAAAAAGGTAAATTTATTGATAAATAGAATTAGAATACTTTAATGATTCAAGTTCATCTTTAAGTAATAATACCTTATTTAATGAAAAAAATTCGTTTATATTGTTTAATAGCTCTAATCCTGAGTTCCATTTTTATTTACTCCGGTTGTTCAACTCAAAGTCAACTTACGTATCTAAATAATTTGGATACTGCTGAAGAGAAGAAGTTTTATCCACTTGTAAGACCTGACTACAAAATACAAAAGCAAGATATTTTATATGTCAATATTACGACCATGAATCAAGAGCTTAATGATATTTTGAATCCTGTGAGTAATACATCATCATTATACAGAGAAGAAAGTGCTATTTTTATTTATGGCTATACCGTAAATGATAGTGGTTACATTTCACTACCAATGATTGGTGAAATTTATGTATATAACAAAACAATTGAGGAACTAAAATCTGCAGTTTTTAATAGAGCAAAAGAATATTTAAAAGATCCAATCATTAATGTGCGCTTATTAACATTTAAATTTACGGTTATAGGAGAAGTGAATTTACCCGGAACTTTTACAAATTATAACAACCAGCTTACAGTACTTGAAGCGATTGGGCGTGCTGGTGACATCACTGATTTTGGTAATAGAGAAAAGGTGCTTGTCTTAAGACCGCAAAAAGAAGGGACATACACGTATCAAATTAATCTTCAAGATAAAAATTTACTCCAGTCAGAAGGTTATTTTCTCTTGCCTAATGATATTGTAATCGTTGAACCAATTAAACGTAAACCTTTCCAATTGAATATACCCACCTATTCATTGATTATAACTACTTCTATTTCAACAATATCAACACTAATCCTACTTGTCAATTTTCTGAACACAAATTGATTTTATTCTATATTTAAATTATGGCAAAAGGTGATAAAACTCAATATCTGAATTTGGACTTTGAAGAAAGAAGACAAATCAACTTCAGGAAATACTTTTTTAAAATACTGAAAAATTGGTATTGGTTCCTAATCACAATTGGAATTGCGATGTCATTTTCTTTTCTCAAGAATCGATATACTTTGCCTAAATATATAGCAACAGCAACGCTATTAATTGACCAAACTGATCGTACAAATGATATTTTAAGTGAGTTCAGAAGCATAAAGTACCTCAGAAGACAAATTGACCTCTCAAATGAAATGGCAAAGCTCGAAGCTCTTTCAATTCATCGAAGGACTATAGATAGCTTAAATTGGGATATAGTGTGGACTGGTCACGGAAGATTCTTAAGGGAAAGGCCACTGTATCAATACTATCCTTTTGAAATTAGAACCGATTCAATTTCAAATAATTGGTATAAAGACAAGAGGTTTTATATTGAAACTTCAGGTCCTGATCATATCAGACTTAGCGATCAGGTAAGATTAGACACTATCTTACCTGTTAAGGAATGGGTAGAATTAAGGAATTGGAGATTTAAAATCTATCCGACCAGTCAAGCGAATAATTATTCAAGTTACAGTTTTATAATCTTTGATCCCAATACACTGGCTAATTTACAAAGATCCAAAACAATAATTGAAACGGATGTGAACAGGAGCTCAACCCTTACGATCTCTTCACAGGGCTATATATATGATAAAGAACAGGATTACATCAACCAGCTGTGTGAAGTATATATTAAATCCTCTCTTGAAAATAAATTGCTTACTGCAGAAAGTTCGCTTGAATTTATCAAAGATCAATTACGAATCATCCAGGACAGTGTTCAGCAAGTTGAAAGACAACTTTTGAAATATCAGTTACAGCATGGTATTATTGACCTTAGTAAGGAAGGGGATCTTACATATGAAAAACTTCAGATGTTCTATGATCAAAAAGTAAATTTAGAACTTCAGTACAATTACCTGCAATATTTACTTGAGTATTTTCATGAAAATCACCATCCTCAGGCACTTGTGGCTCCTGCCCTTGTTGACATCAATGATCCACTGCTGGTTGATCATGTAAAGAAACTCCAGCAGTTAAACTTGGAGAAAGACAGACTAGAAACTTCTGCTGAAAGAATCAATCCGAATCTTGAAATGTTGATTAGTACTATTGAGAAACAGAAGAATCTACTTATTGAGATAACAAAGGGAATGATCGCCAACAACAGTTTGGCAAGGAGACAAATTGCAGTCGAAGAAAAAAAGCTTGAGTTAGAACTAATGCAACTACCTGTGAATGAACAGGGATTGATAAATATACGTCGCAAATACGACGTTAATAATAATATACTGAAGTTTTTGCTCGAAAAACAAGCGGAGGCCGGCATTGAAAAGGCTTCCACCGTATCAGACATCAGGATTTTGGATCATGCTTCCAGATATAACTTACGTACAGTAAAAAACAATGCAGTCAGGCTCTACTTAATTGCGTTTATTATGGCACTGTTTTTTCCTCTGTCAATTATAGTTCTCGCAGAAATTCTGGACCCTAGGATTAAAGAACGCTCTGATATTGAAAACAGTACTGATGTTCCCATTATTGGTGTACTATCCCACTCCGTTCTTGATTCAAATATTCCGGTATTCGACCAGCCTAATTCGTCTTTTGCTGAGTCATTCAGACTTATCAGAACTTCACTCGAAAAGAAAAAAGCTGAAAAAGAGGGGCAGGCGGTCTTAATTACATCATCAATTTCCGGGGAAGGAAAGACATTTGTAGCTCTTAACCTTGCGACCATCCTTGCTCTTAGTAATAATAAAACATTGCTAATCGGACTTGACTTACGACGTCCGTCAATCCATAAAGCATTTAAGAACAGGAACAGGAAAGGTATAAGCACCTACCTTTCAGGTGAATATCGTGTTGAAGATATTATCGAGGAGACAACAATTGAGAATTTGTCCATAGCAGTTTCCGGTCCCGTGCCCCCTAATCCTTCCGAGCTCCTTAATGAAGATAAACTCAGGGAATTCTTCAATTGGGCAAGGAAAAAATACGATTACATCGTAATTGATACGCCTCCGCTGGCACTTGTAACCGATGCCCTCACGCTGTCTGAATACTCAGATTATAACATGTTCCTTATTCGTTCCAACTATTCACATAAGGAGGTTTTAAACCTCATTAACAAACTACACGATGAAAAACGGTTTAAAAACCTGTCTATTCTTGTAAATGATGTGAGGGCAACACGATATATGGGATATTACTACGGGTATGGATATGGATACGGATATGGATACGGGTATGGATACGACCAAAATCAGAGTGATTATTATAATAATGACAAAGCCTGAGATTTCTATTAGCCACTTTTTCTGATAGGCATCTTCTATTCATTTTTTATTTAATTCTGAATCCCTGATGGCACAAGATACCACCTGGACATTAACAATAAGACCAAGGAGAAACCTGTTTGAAGTCAAGCTGAAAGAGATCTGGGAGTTCCGGGATCTTATTGCCCTTTTTGTAAGAAGGGATTTCGTTGCAAAGTATAAACAAACTATACTAGGGCCATTATGGTTCATCATACAACCGCTTCTCCAAACATTGATGTTCACAATTGTTTTCGGAAAGATCGCAAAACTCTCTACCGATGGTTTACCACAAATGCTTTTTTATCTTGCTGGTATTGTCCCATGGACCTATTTCAGTACCTCGCTGAACCTGACTTCCAAGACCTTTGTCGAAAATGCAAAGATCTTTGGAAAGGTGTATTTCCCAAGACTGGCGGTACCGATATCAGTTGTTATTTCAAATCTTATCCAATTTGTTATCCAGTTCGTGTTCCTGCTTATCTTTATGGTAATATACTGGGTACAAGGATTCGAATTTGGTCCAGGGATCTCCGTTCTGCTTCTGCCGCTACTAATACTACTTCTAGCTGGGCTCGGCCTGGGATTCGGGATTATCATCTCATCGCTTACCACAAAATACAGAGATCTCGTTAATCTTGTTTCGTTTGGGGTGCAGCTATGGATGTATGCAACACCGGTAATCTATCCACTTTCAAGCATTGAGGGTAAAATGCGGCCGTTTATCTTGGCAAACCCGCTGACAGGGATCATTGAAACGTTTAAAACAATAATGCTTGGGGTTGGTGAAGTAAGTTGGGACCTATTAAGTTATAGCGCGGGATTCTGTATTTTCATACTCGTTATTGGGATTCTTTTGTTCAACAAAATAGAACAGAATTTCATGGATACAGTATAAAAAACTCAGGAGAGCCAACAACAGATTTTAAACTGGTAGTATAATAATATACGATGAGTGAAACAGTCATAAAGATTGAAAATCTTTCAAAGCAATACCGCTTAGGGTACATTGGAGCTGGCACACTGCGGGGAGACCTCCAGAAATGGTTTTCGAGGATCAGGGGAAAAGATGATCCTTTTATGACGATTGGATCAGAAAATAACCTGAAATCCGCAGAGGGAAAATATATTTGGGCACTGCGGGATATTAACCTAGAGGTGAAAGAGGGTGAAGTCCTTGGAATCATCGGAAAAAATGGAGCAGGCAAGTCAACCCTGTTAAAGATATTATCCCGCGTAACAGGTCCGACATCAGGTTCTTTGAAGATTAAAGGAATAATCTCTAGCTTGCTGGAAGTAGGAACAGGGTTTCATCCTGAACTCACAGGAAGAGAAAACATTTATCTGAATGGAGCTATCCTCGGGATGAAAAAAGCTGAGACAAGAGTTAAACTTGATGAAATCGTTGAATTCTCGGGAATTGCTAAATACCTCGATACTCCAGTAAAAAGGTATTCCAGCGGAATGCATGTACGGTTGGCTTTTGCAGTAGCTGCACATTTGGATCCAGATATTCTTGTGGTTGATGAAGTATTAGCGGTTGGGGATGCTGAATTTCAACAAAAGGCTATTGGCAAAATGCAAGATGTAAGCAAGAATGCAGGAAGAACTGTACTTTTTGTTAGCCATAATATGCCATCAATCGAGAATTTATGTTCAAGAACAATCATTCTTAATAATGGCCAAATCACCTATGAAGGAGATTCTAATCTAGCCATAAAGAAATATATTTCTAATAATCAGGTTGAAAAATCTGTTAGCCTGCAGAATAGCACCTCTTCTAAAAATAATATAATACTGAAAGATTTTAATTTATTTGAAGAAAATGAACCTGCAGAAAAGATAAAAAGTGGCAATACACTTAAAATTCGGATTGATTTTGAAATAAATAAAATATGTTATGGGGTAGGCTTTCGAATTCTAATTATCGACAAAGATCATAGAATTGTCACTGTTTTAAACAATGCTTTTTCTAAAAAACTTGTTACAATTAAAAATAATGGTTTTATAATTTATACTATTCCGAAATTACCTCTCCCTGAAGGTAAATATTATTTGAGTTTAAAAATTCATACATATGATGGTACAGAAGTTGAAGTTGAATATGTGAAAGAGCTTTTAGTTTTCAGTGGTGACTACTTCAGCACTGGAATAGTACCAAGAATTAAGGAAGGCGTATTTATAAATCATGATTTTGAAAAATATGAAAACTAATCTGTCATTCTTAAAAAAAATTTATACAGATCGTGTTAAAAAGAAGGTTAATCAAAAGATTGATGAAATAGTCAGTAATGAATTCCTCACCCCTATAAATGAAACACTTGATAATGATATATTTATAGTTGGTTATCCAAAATCAGGTAATACCTGGATGCAATCATTAATAAGTGGTATATATTATGGTGTTGACACCCGATTTTTACCTACTCTATTAGCACAAGAACTAGTTCCTGGAGTCCATCATAGACTATTTTACAGGAGATATTCAGAAACATGTTTTTTTAAAAGTCACAATTTACCTGATAATAGATATAGAAAGGTGATATATTTAGTACGTGATGGAAGAGATGCAATGGTATCATATTATGCAATGAATGTTAATTTAGGAATTAATACATCTTTAGAAAAAATGATTAAAGAGAACGCCAATGTATTCAACTTCAAATGGCACGAACACGTTGAAATGTGGAATAAAAATCCATATAATGCAGACATTATAACAATAAGATATGAGGATTTAATATACAATACTCTTGAAGAACTAAAAAGAATATGTCATTTCATTGGAATTCATAGAACTTCGGAATATCTTAAAAGAGTTGCTGAAGGAGCCTCCATAGATAATATGAGAAATAACACCTTATCTAAAAATGGATTTTTACACAATGATTGGAAAGGTCTAGATGCAAAGAAATTTTTCCGACACGGTGAAGTTGGTTCTTATAAAAAAGAAATGAATAAAGATCTTATTAAATATTTTAATAAAATATCGAAAAATGCTCTGCGGATTCACCATTATGATATATAAACTTAAGTTATGTTATTTCTCCAGTATCTAGAGCAATACAGATTTTTAAGATTTAATCATTCTCAATCTGGATATTCTCAATATTGAAATATAAACATATATCCAAAAAAAAATGGAGGCCGATAAACACTGCAAATTAAAATAATATGCCAAAATGGCTCATTTGTTGTGGAATGAGAAGATCAGGATCTACACTGCAATACCTGATTGTAAAAAGAATCCTTGAAATTACAGGAAAAGGTATTTCCAAAGGCTATGCAGAAAATGAAGATGTTATAAAAACTCTTGAAACTTCAACCGATGATAACTATGAATACATTCTATTAAAAACTCATGATTATCAGGAAATCTTCGGTGAAATGGATAAAGATAATCAAGCACTTTTCTTTTATACTTACAGAGATATAAGAGATGTCATGGTTTCTGCAATGAATAAATGGTTTGATGGAAATTTTTTGGCATGTTATTACTCATTAAACAGCAAAATTAAGACTGCTGATAGCCTTTGGAGAAACATGAAAAACATTCACATAAGTTCATATGAAAATATTACTGGAAATCTTAAAGAAGAAATAGCCAGAACAGCAAATTTTTTAAATATCTCAATTGCAGATCATCAAATCACTGAAATACATAATGAACTAAATATTAATTCTCTAAAATCAAGAATAAAAAGATTTGATTATAAAAACAAGGGTATTTATAAAAACTCTGGAGTAATTGATCCTGAAACAAACTTACATCAGAATCATATTAATTCTGGAGACTTAAACCAATGGAAAATCAGGTTAGACTCTTTTGAGATTGCAACAATTCAAAAAGATTGGTCCAAATGGTTAATAGAAAATAACTATGGCTTATTTAGGACGTTATACAATTTTAAACATATTTATAATCTCAAACTAAAGACAGATCGACTATTTCGTAAATTAATGAAGAAGATAAAAATAACCTAATCAAATAAAGTTGAAAAACTCTTCTTAAACCAAACCTTCTTCCCCACCAGACAGAATGAAAAGCGTAAATAATAATTTGAGAAATCATCAAGAAATAGATAGTATTCAATATTACTTAAACATAATCATTAATTAAGAGCTGTTAAAATGAAGAAATTATTGGTAACAGGTTCGGGAGGTCTCATTGGATCTGAAATTGTAACATTTTTTAGTAAATTCAATTGGGAAATTCATGGTATTGATAATAATCAAAGAAAACTTTTTTTCGGTGAAAAGGGCGATACAAGCTGGAATATTACAAGATTGAAGAACAGTATCAAAATTTACAAACATTACGATACAGATATTAGAAACAGGGATTATGTTTTAAGTTTAATAAAAAAAATTAAACCGGATGTAATAGTTCATACTGCTGCACAACCAAGTCATGACAGAGCCGCCGATATTCCATTTGACGATTTTGATACAAATGCGGTGGGAACACTTAATTTACTTGAAGCATCCAGACAATTAAACAGAGATATTATTTTTGTTCATTTTTCAACTAATAAAGTATATGGAGATGCTCCAAATAATATTAAATTGAAAGAACATCCTAAAAGATGGGACTATGATGATCCTGATTTTTATCACGGAATTCCTGAAAACTTTTCTATAGATCAATCAAAGCATTCGCTCTTTGGGGCATCCAAAGTAGCGGCAGATATTTTAGTTCAAGAATACGGCAGGTATTTCAATATGCCAACATGCTGTCTTCGTGGAGGATGTCTTACAGGACCTAATCATACCGGAGTAGAGTTACATGGTTTTTTAAGTTACTTGATTAGGTGTAACCTCGAAGAAAAAGAATATACCATCTTTGGATATAAAGGCAAACAAGTTAGAGATAATATACATTCTTATGATGTTGCAAAATTCATTAAAGAATTCATTGAAAATCCAAAAATCGGCGAAGTATATAACTTAGGAGGTGGTAAAAATAATACGTGTTCTATACTTGAAGCATTCGAAATTATCCAAAATATTTCAGGTATAGAACAAAAATACACTTACCATGATAATAATAGAGTAGGCGATCATATTTGTTATTATAGTGATCTCAGAAAGATGAAAACAGATTATTCTAATTGGGATATTAGTATATCGCTTGAAGACACTTTTCGTGAGATCTATGAAAATTGGAAATCTAGGGTTTAGTTAATATGAAAAATATTATCCTCGTTGAAACTAGTTTTTCAGGGCATAGAATTACTTATTTAATAAAATATATTTATGCATTACAGAATCTTAAGTATTCCATAAGTATAGTCTCACCTAATTCTGAACCAATAGAAAATTTAATCAATCTTCAATTAAATGATATGAATTTTATAAAGTATCAAATCTCCAAAAAGAAACATTATAAAATAAAAAGACTAAATAGTCCTTTAAATGCAATTAAAAATTGGAAATATGTATCAAAGATCATTAAAACGAATAAGGATAGATACGGATTAGTGTTTTTTATGGGATTTGATGATTTTCTGATTTCATTTGATAAAATCAAATATTTCAAAATAAATTTTTCAAAAATCCTGAATCCATTAATCCCTCTATTAATGAATCTGATTTTTCCCTATAAATGGGCAGGTCTAAATTTAAGACCAGAACTTAACAAAAACAAGATTTTTGAATCAAAATATAATTTTGGAGTAGGGATATTAAATGAGTTTTATGAGTTTTCGTCAAAAAAAATAGAAGCAAAAAAAATTCTTTTCCCTGATATTGCAAACTTGGAACATTCTAAGATGCAAACTAATTTAGAAACCGATATTCTTGAAAAAGCAAAAGGAAGAAAAATAATTAGTATTCTTGGAAGTATTGATAAACGAAAATCGGTTTTCACATTGTTAGACACTGCACAACTAACACAAAATAATAATTATTTTTTCTTAATTGCAGGAGAGTCAAGATTTGACAGTTATAATCAGATGGAAATAGATCGACTTCAGATGATAAATAAGATTGGACCTGATAATTGTTTTACATATTACTATACCCTCACAGACGGAATAGAATTCAATGCGTTAATTAATATATCTGATATAGTTTTTGCATCTTATTTAGATTTCCCTTTTAGTAGTAATCTATTAACTAAAACTGCATATTTTAAAAAACCCGTCATTGTAAGTAATCAAGGTTGTATGGCTTATCGCGTAATAAAATATAAATTAGGTATAACAATTCAACAAGGATTAATTTCTCAGGTTATTTCAGCAATCCATTATTTATTAACAGAATTTAAAATAAATAACACCGACTTCGATAAATATTACTCTTTACATACAGATAAAGCATTAGATAAAGCACTTAAAAAACTGACATTTTAAAAAATGTCACATATTATCTAAATTAATCAATCAAATTTTAAGCATTTAGGAACCTGAACACTAATGTACATTTCATTAATATTAACAATGTACAGAAATCAACTCTTAACCTTAAATAAGAGATTCAAAAATACATTCAAGGCGGGTATTTATTTTACTATTTATCCCTTTATTAAAAATGAAAAAATAGTTACCTTTCATATTGGAAGATGCGGGAGTACTGTAGTTGGCAATATGCTTAAACAGCATCCGAAGATACACTGGGGGGGAGAAGTATTTGAAAAGCGCCATCAGCAGTTAGAACCTTTTAATGATAGGCAAGAGATTTCCAGTTACCTGGAACGAATTATTTCTCGAAAACCAAGAAAGTATTTCGGCATAGAGATCAAAATTCTGCCAGACCAGCACGTTTCCTCTAAATGCTTGAGCATGAGCATAAAAGACCTAGTATACTATTTAAAAGAAGCCGGGTTTACAAAATTCATCGTTCTTAAGAGGAACAACTATTTGAAGCGTGTATGTTCGGTCGGAGTGAGCCTAAAAAATAAACAATGGCACTCTAATGGTAGAGAAACAGGATTAAATACTTTCCAATTAAACAATGAAGCAATAGCTGACACAGGAAAGGCTACACTCATTGAATCATTCATTATAATTGATGGAGTATACCTGGAGCTTAACAGGTTACTTAAGAATGAAAGTGTTTTGCATCTTGAGTATGAAAAAGATATTGCCGAAGATCCATATAAGGCATATAATAAAATCATAGAATTTTTGGGCCTTAAACCTGGAAATCCTGAAATCAGGTTTAAAAAACAGAATCCGTATGGCATAAGTGAGATATTGGAGAATTATGAGCAGGTAAGAACACAGGTTATTAATACACCATATGAATGGATGTTAAATGATTGAGGTAGTATTTCGAAAATGGTAAATATACTATTTGATGCCACGGTGATCGTAAACGCAAAGACTGCTGGAAACTTGCACAGCACCGGATTATACAGGGTCAGTTCTGAAATCCTGAATGAGTTAATCAAGAGAGATTCTTTTAATGTTTATCTGTTTGACATACTTTACAGGGAGAGAGAACTGATCTACTATGTGATCCCGGACTACCCCGGCTGTACTTCCCTAAAAGTTCACTCCGAAATTTCCAGAAATATCTTTTTCCCGTTTGGAAATCTTGCTGATCACTCAAGAAAAAAACAATCAGTCAGTAAAAATAAAGTCGTAGCGGTAACTTATAAAATACTCAAAATTGCTGCTTTGACTGTTTATAAAAATTCACGAAGATTTGAGAAAAAATATATCATCCATAAGAATTTTTCAAATAGGCTAAAGGCTGTGCAGGTATATTATTCAACTTATTTTCCTATTCCTGACATTATAAATAAGAAGAAGAATATACTCAGAATATGGACTCTGCATGATCTGATACCAATGGTGCACCCAGAGTATTTTTCAAGCCCTTTTAACGAAAAGATTTTAAGGGAAGTAACGAATAATATTCAACTGTCAGATATAGTATATTGTGTATCTGATGCAACTAGGTCTGATCTGCTACGTTTTCGACCCGACCTTAATCCGGCAAATATTTTCATCACACCTAATGCTGCATCTGACCATTTCTTTCCCGTAGATGATGTAAATAGCATAGAGAATTGCAAGGATAAATATGGATTAAACAGGGATGATCTTTATTTCTTGAGCTTATGTACGCTGGAACCACGTAAAAATCTAAAAACTCTTGTCAAAGTATATGAAAAGTTGCTTGAAGAGTTCCCGGGATTTCCGTATTACCTTGTACTTACCGGTGCACCTGGCTGGAATATTGGCGATTTAATTGAGCGTATTGATAAGATTAACATGAAATACGGCAAGAAGATCATTCAAACTGGTTTTATCCCTGAGGCAGATCTTGCTCCTTTATATAGTGGTGCAACAGCTTTCATATACCCTTCGCTTTATGAAGGTTTCGGTTTACCTGTCCTGGAAGCCATGAAATGTGGTACTCCAGTAGTTTCATCTAATAGCTCATCATTACCTGAGGTTGTGGGTGATGCAGGGATACTTACAGATCCGCTAGATCAACAGGGACTCATAGAAGCAATCAAATCACTGGCAACAAATTCAAAAATGCAGGCTGATATGCGTAAAAAGTCCATCAAGCAATCCTATAATTTCAGCTGGGCGAATACAGGAGATATTATTGAACAAACTATCTTCAACAGACCAAATTGAACTCCCTAATCCACAGTTTCACTATCTTTAATCAGGATCCCTTCGGAAACGGGGCGGAACGCAGATCTGCACAAATTAAAGAATTGCTTGAATCCAACGACACTGAGTGGAAGAAAATTCCATCGGGTATATCCCCAATTAAATTATCCCCAAGTTATATCAAGCGTTTTCTCAGGGTACTTACACTGAATTTAAAGGCGATTATTATTCTTTCCTTGCGACCAAGTATAAAACGTGTGATTAAAAATACGTGGTTGTATAGCCATTTTGAAGGCATATTTACACTTAAGCGAAACGCAAAATCAAATGTAATCCTATTTGAAAACAGTAAAATGGAATTCTATCATATCCTGTATTATTTAAAAAAAAATCATTACCGGATAGTAGGGATTCCTCATAATTTGGAATCTCTTGTTCCACTGCAAAAATCAGGTATTACAAACAGAATGTCGCCAGAGTGGTTTATGGAAGAGGTGAAGATGCTTTCAGAATGTGAACATGTATTCACAATTTCCAGGGAAGAGACTCTTTTATTAAAAAATTTCGGAATCAGGGCTAGCTATTTGCCATACTTCCCGGTTAAAGAAACTTATGATTTTCTTATAGATGTAAGAAAAAAAAGAGAATCAGGTAGTATTCCAAGGGGCAAACCAAAATTGATCCTGATGCTTGGTTCCTATGTGAATAATCCTACAAAAGAAGGAATAAATAACAGGATTAAATATTTTGGAAACATTATACAGCATGATCTTAAGATAATTATTGCAGGTTATGGTACAGAAAAGATACAGCCGGATACCGGGAAGAATGGTAAATCAAATATTGAAATAGCTGGCAAATTAAGTGATAATCAACTAAGCGAATTGCTAACTAAAACAGACTCAATACTGATCCACCAGGGAGCTGCCTCGGGTGCATTAACCCGTATACAGGAGAGCCTAATTGCAGGGGTGCCGGTAATTGCCAATTTTAGTAGTTCAAGGAATTTTTTCGGAACTAATGGAGTGTATACTTATACGACGGACGAGCAGATGGTTGAATACCTTATGGCAGATAAGCCAATGCCCCCAATTCCGGAGTATCCCCAAAGAGAGTATAAATTATTCACAGAAATGATGAACGAACTCAATGAAACATGATTCTCTGAACGTCCTGCTACTAATGGACTATGCAGCCCCATATACAGGGAACTTCATCCCCTCTGTCAGAAAACTGGAAGATAAAATCATTTCGTCCGGTGGCAAAGTGGTATTTGTATTCCCGCAAAAAACAAATGGCAATAAGTGGGTTGACTCATTCATCGAGGAGAAAAGGAAAGTTTTTTTCCTGGATACACGTTTTTTCAGTAAGAAGATTCGGTTGAAAAACCTGGTTTTTATTAAAAAGATACTTAAGGAAAACCATATTGACATAATTCATACTCATTTTATTGCACATAATTATTCACTTCTCATCCTGAAAACCTTTTTTGCAAGAAGAATAAAGATTGTTGGTCATTTCCAGAATCATTACCAGCCTGCCATGAATTATGCAAGAAAGCTTAAAATTCTTACAGTAAAACATACATACGATGTAATAATTGGAGCAAGTGAATCGGTCGCTGAAAGTGTGAAAAGTATCAGCTTCCCGGAACAGAAAACGCGCTGGGTTAATAGTTCTCTCGACACTGAACACCTTAAATTCTGGGAAGAGATTCAAATTGGCGATACTGTTTCACAAAAAGTCGTTCTGATGTTTGCATGGAGGTTTAAGCGAAAAGGAGTCGATATTGCGATAGATGCAATAAAAGAACTTAATACAAAAGGACACGATATTGTGTTGGCCCTGGCCTATGCCTGTGATGATGATTTTATGAGATCCGAAGTACTGAAATATACAGGAGAAATTCCCTCCTGGATCAGGTTTCTAGGCTCCATGCCTGATGCCGCTAGTCTGTATAATAATGCAGATATTTTCCTTTCCTCCAGCCGCGAAGAGGGGTATACCTATTCGGTACTGGAAGCTGCATACTGTGAACCTATGGTGATCGTCAGCAGAATTGGAGGTCATCCTCAGGACATTCCCGGATCAAAGGTATTTGAACTCAATAACCAGGAGGAATTAAAATCAGCCTTATTGCATATGATACAACTGAATGAACATCAACTAACCGAAATAAGAAATGAACAAAGAGAATATGTTGCCAGAACATACAATATTAATGACTGGGCAGATATTACTTATGGTTTTTATAGTGCAATCTGATTAATCCTATATTGTATTCACTGGGATGTAGATTCAAAACTTTTAACCGGTTTATTTAATACCAGCACTCAACTTTAATAAAATGTATAAAGCCGCTATTATCGGAAGTAATGGTTATTTGGGCAGGCATATGTCATATTACCTGAAGAAAGAGGGATTCAATGTATCAGATTTTGACCTTCAGCCGGCACCAATGTACGGTCAAACCCACTATCAAACACTTGATCTTCTGAACACAATAGACCTGGAAAAAATAAGCAGGGACACCGATTACATATTTGTATTTACCGGGATTAACGGAACACACAGAGGATTTGAACAGTATAAAGATTTTTTGGAAATCAATGAACTTGCATTATTAAATCTTCTTACGTGGTTAAAAGATAATAAATGTAATGCAAGGGTAATTTTCCCTTCATCCAGACTGGTCTATAAAGCAAAAGATATACCTATAAAAGAAAATGATGAAAAATTGCCTAAAACGATTTATGCAGTGAATAAATTAGCCGCAGAGAATTTATTATGGCTTTATTACAACAGCTTTGGAATTGAATATACAATTTTTCGTATATCCCTCCCCTATGAAGACTTGTTTGAAAATGAATATTTTAAAGGTAATATGGGTGTTTTTATAAACAGGGCAATAAATGGTAAAAATATAAAAGTATACGGCCGAGGAGAGTATAGAAGGACATTTACCCATATTGAAGACGTTTGCAATTATATGATCTCTTCTATTCAATTAGATGAATCGGTAAATAACATATATAATATTGGAGGTGAAGATCACAGTTTAGTTGAAGTAGCAGAGCTGATTGCAGAACATCATAAAGTACAAGTAGAGTATACCGACTGGCCAGAAATGGATCGAAGAATTGAATCAGGAAATACAGTATTTGATTACCAAAAAATATCGAAGTTGTCGGATTATACCCCTAAACATCGAATTTTGGATTTAATCAGGAGAAAATAGCTGTCATGAAGAAAAACAGTCCATATTATCATCACAAATATTTACATAATACCTCAGATCCTGAGTTAATAGTACCTGAAATAATCAAGTTGATTGATCCGCGAAGTGTTGTCGATGTCGGTTGCGGACTGGGTACGTTTTTAAAAGTATTCAAAGAATCAGGTGTCCCGGATGTACTTGGTCTTGATGGTAAATGGGTTAACAGGGATTTACTTCATGAAAATATTTCAGAAAATGAATTCATCGAACAGGATCTTAATGATCGTTTCTTCTTAGACAGGAAATATGATCTTGCAATTTGCCTGGAAGTCGCAGAGCATCTACTTCCTAAGCGAGCTGAATCATTTATTGAGGACCTGGTAAACGCCGGTAGAATTATATTATTTTCTGCTGCTATACCTGGACAACGTGGTACAAATCACATAAATGAACAGTGGCTTGGATACTGGGCATCTTTATTTAAAGAACATCACTATGTTGTTCATGACATTTTAAAAGCAAAGTTCTGGGAAAATCCAGATATCCATTGGTGGTACAAACAGAATATGGTCTTGGTAACACCGAGTAATTATACAATTACTGATTCGGACTCTTTAAGGTACAATGCGCTAAAAAATGTAATCCATCCTGAGCTTCTAATGGCAATAAATAATAAACTTGATTCAATTTCAACCGGGTATGCAAGTCCAAGGTACTATGCAAAACTTCTACTTAAATCGTTAATTAAGAGGTTAAGATAAAAGAATCTTATAGGCAAATATATCTGCGCGTATGCAATAAATTATCCAGCAGTTACTGTGATCATATTTATGAAATAAATCCTATGTGTTGACAAAAGTATCAATAATCATAGCTTCCTATAATGCTGAAGATTACCTTGAGAAATGTCTTCTCTCATGCATTCGTCAGACCTATTCCGAAATTGAGATTCTCGTAATAGATGATGGTAGTTCCGACAAGTCTGCGGTTATTGCTAATGAGATGGGTAAGATTGATCACAGGATCAGAACAGTAGTGAAAAAAAATGAAGGCCTTGTCAAAACCAGGAAAGTTGGCTTCAATATTTCTGAAGGTGATTATATTTTTTTTCTTGATTGCGATGATTACATTGAATTAAATGCCATTGAAACACTGGTCCTTAATGCATCTGAAAACAACTCTGATCTTATTATCGGAGGATCTCTTTACGAAGATGAATCAGGTAATCCTATTACGTCATGGATATCAAGTTTCAATGGCACCAGTCGCACAGAATACCTTAAGTCCTTCTTTATGTCTGATATCCAGCCGAATATTTGGGGAAGATTAATAAGCAAGGATAAATATAAAATAGTAGATGTGCCCGATCATTATACCGGTGGTGAAGATATTATTGCAAATACAATGCTGATCTGTAAAAATGAAACTATTAAGATCACAACAACCGAGGAGGTCTTATATCACTATCTTGTGCGTAAAAAATCCTTAACCAACACATTTGCTCCCGAAGAATTTCTTGATTTTACCAAAGAAATTGAGAAAATATTGCTCGATTCCGGACTTGAAAAAGAAGTCTTTGATGAATGGTCACAATTCATGATTAAGGTTGCATGGCGTAGATACTTAAGAAAAGGTGGACGGTATTATTTGAAAGATAAAGCTTATGTTGACCATATTTATCAAAAGTATTATAACCATACAAAAGGTAACCTATCAATTTCTGAAAAAACAGAACTAATACTTTACCGATTCAATCCAACCGCAGGCCGATATTTCTCCAGAATCTTCAGCCGTCTAAATCTTATTAAATAGTGAAACTATCTATTATAACTGTAAACCTCAATAATCATACAGGACTTGATCGAACAATTAGAAGCATTATTGAACAAACCTTTAAAGAATATGAGCTAATAGTTATTGATGGCGGTTCAGATCACAAATCAATCAATATCCTAAGAGAGTATAAACCATCAATCGCATACTGGGTTTCAGAACCTGACAACGGGATTTATCATGCCATGAACAAAGGCATTAAAAGAGCTATTGGAGAATACTGCTATTTTCTGAATTCCGGAGATACCCTAGCGAAAAGAAACTCGCTCCTTGATCTGTTTAACAGAGAGTTAACTGAAGATATTATCCAATGTAATATGATTGTCACAGAAAATGAAAGAATAAAAGGTATTGCAAAGGGAAAAAATAAAATTACATTCACAGACATCCTGGGAAGCATTGTAAAACACCAGGGTACATTGATCCGAAGGGAGCTCTTTGCTAAATACGGCCTCTACAACGAAAATTTAAAACTAATTGCTGATTTTGAATTCTTTCTTAAGTCCATAGGTTTAGGAAATGCCAGTTATCGATACATCAATCATGATCTGGCTATTTATGATAATTGTGGATTAAGCAATTCAAATCCCTCTCTAATACAATCTGAAAGAGAACAGGTTATTACTAAGTACATTCCATCCTCTATGCTACCTGATTTCAAATTTCTGCTAAAATACAGAAAAATAAAAGAATTAGATGAGTTTCTGGTATTCCGTGTGCTCCTCAAGTTACTCATAAAGACAAATACAATACTAGGAAGAAAATAGCGAATAAATCGTTGTAATTATTTATACCGGATGAAACCTATTAAACATCTATTAAAAAAGGTAAAAAGATGTGTGCCTATCGCAAATTTATATGCCAATTACCTTGCAAGGGGCCAAGCAAAAAGAGGTTTCAGTAATCAGACCGAACCGTTAATACTGATTTATCAGATGGGAAAGGTTGGATCGACATCTGTATATCAATCTATTAAAAATTGTTTAGGTGACGATAGGTTATTTCATATTCATTTTCTATCAGATGATATTAAGAATCATATTAAAACCCATAAGCAAAATGGACAGAAAAATATCCCATTCCATTTAAAGCTTGGTAAATACTTAAGAAATGAACTGAAAAATCACCCTGAAAAACAAGTTAAGATAGTAAGCCTCGTAAGAGAGCCAATAGCATGGTTCATATCCGTTTTGTTTGAACCCCCCTATTTTGAAAAGGAGATTCTTAATGTTGATAATTCAATTGACTCCACTTTAGCAAATAATTATATCATCAAAAGATTACAAGACAAGAATTCGTTTCATTACTTAAGTAATTGGTTTGACAGGGAAATCAAACAAGTATTCAATATTGATGTATTTGAAGAACCCTTTACAAAAGAATTAGGTTATAAATTTTATAGAAATAAGAATGTTGAGTTGCTTGTTATAAGACTTGAAGATCTTGATCGAATTGGTGCTTCATCAATAGCGACCTTCTTAGATCTTAGCAATGAATTTAAGCTTGAAAAAGACAATGTCCGGATGGATAAAAAGGACGCAAAGGTATATTTAAATTTAATCGAGTCATTAACTATAGATAAAGGTCTTTGCAAGGATTTCTACACCATACCTTTTGCCAATCATTTCTATACAAGTGAGCAGATCAATATGTTTATTAAAAAATGGTCTAAAGTAAAAGACTATTCTGATTAAAACTAATGAATATCTTAATAGTATGTGATGAATATCCTCCATGTCAGCATGGTGGAATTGGAACAGTTGTAAGTCTTCTTGCACGTCAATATGCATATGATGGTCATAATATCTTTATTACAGGATTTTACCCTTATTTCAGGAAAGCCCGAAAACATGAATTTGACGGGAAGGTTGAAGTGTTCCGATTTTTCTATGGAAGCAGATTAAGATTAAAACTCTCCAGGCACCGGATTACGGGGCATTTCATCAATATAAAAAAATCCTTCAGAAGATATACAAAATCCATTCAAAGGATAATCAGGGAAAAAGATATTGAGATTGTTGAAATTGCTGATTACAATGAAGCTTTTGTATTTTCGGGACCGAAGTCGATATCATTCCCCGAGCTTGGAATCCCCGTTATAGTAAAACTACATGGATCTCATACATTTTTTTCACACTTAAGAAAGAAGCACTCCTATATACCCAACATTTATAGAAAAGAATTAAAATTACTTAAAAGTGCATCTTTGATAATAGGTGTTAGTAAATATGTACTTGATACTACATATGAGCTATTTGATTTAAATAATAAGAAAGCAATAATATATAATCCTATACCGTGTGAAGATTCAAATAAATACGATATTGAAAATGAGAGTATAGATGTCGTTTTTACTGGTAAGATTGCTGAAAAGAAAGGAATATATAGTTTGTTGAAAGCATGGAAATTAGTAGTGCGCGAAATGCCTGCAGCAAGATTGCATGTTTATGGTTCAGGAAACAAGTCAGCTTTCTCAAAAGCATATAGTATATTAGAGAATCCGCATCTTTTCGGCGTGCATTTCCATGGATACATTCAACGTGATCTACTTCCTGATATTTACAGAAATGCCGCCTGTGCAATATTTCCTTCCTTTGCTGAAGCATTTGGGATGACACCACTTGAATCGATGTCAAACGGTTGCCCCACCATCTTTACAATACTTACGAGTGGATCCGAAATAATAGATGACGGTATTGATGGATTACTAATTGATCCCGGAAATATAGATGAAATTAGGGATGCTCTCATCTTTCTTTTAAAAAATCGAAAAGAAGCTATAGGTATTGGTAATAAGGGCTTTAATAAGGTTAAAAAGGACTTTGACATCAAGATGATAGCAGATTTACACATTAAAATATACAGTAATATTTTAAACAATGTTTGATCAGGTGATCTGGAATGTCAGTGTTGCCCAACTCAGGGTTTATTACCTGATTGTCTTTATATTTCTGGTTTTTCTTGTATATAAGTACCGTAATTATGGTTTTCTATTGTGGGTCATTCTGCTATTTTTTCCAGGACTTTTTGCATATGCTGGTAAAAGTGTCTTAAACATATACAAAATCATAATTACCATACTCGGGATATATTGGCTTTTCAGGTCAAAGGCAATAAAAGATCCAAACCTGTACATGATCAAAGTCAGTTTTCTGTTTTTAAGTCTTGCTTTTTTTCAAACATCCCTAATTAACAATGATTATCTGACAATTATTCTGAGCCAGTATTCGAGATACTTACTTCTGTTCATTTCTTTCCTGGTTATTTATAAATATAAAAACAGTGATCCATTCAGGAACAGGATCGAGCTGGTTCTTAAAGATCTTCTGATGATTCAGATTATCTTATCAGTATTAAAACTTCTCATCATAGGCATTAGAGAAAGTGTTGTGGGCTCTTTGGCATTTGATGGCGGAGCATTTGCAACTACAATTCCAATTCTTGGTTTTATTTACCTCTGGATCTCAAAGAAAGGTAAACTTGAAACAAAAGACTGGTATTTCACGATTGGTCTACTCTTCATAGGGTTTATGAGTATTAAAAGAGCTATTTGGTTTATTTTCCCATTGATAGTTGCGCTGATGACCTTCTATGTTCCAGGGAGACGTATACCAATCCGGGTACTCGTGTTTTCATCAATTTTCATCCCATTAATAATTTATGCGGGTCTGAGGCTTAATCCGACATTAAATCCAGATAATGAATTATGGGGTAGTTTTAACCTCGAATATGCTATCGATTATGCAGAGAAGTATTCTTTCGGAGATGAGACCATCGACAGGGATGTTTCTGTCGGTCGCGGCGGTGCTACTTTACAGGTACTTGATAAGTTTTTATACGAGGATCTGGTTGCCAATGACTGGTGGGGACATGGCTTAAGATTTATGTATGCGAGTAGCTATACAGAATTCAAATCCTTCGGATTTAATATTGATCATAAAGGATCTGCAACAGGAATTTATCAAACCTATATTGCAAATGGTATAATCGGCGTAATTGTATTTCTGTGGTTTATCCTGAGTTTAATTTTCAGGGTGCAAAATACCCGACTCCGCTATGTGATCCTCCTCGTATTTCTATGGGATTATTTTTTCTACTCCGGACTCATTGGAAGAGAACCTGCGCTTGGGTTCCTACTTGCCTACGCAACATGTGTCCCAATTTTCAGTTATACTCAAAAAATTAGAAAAACCGTTGTACAAAAAATACAAACCTCATAGGATATTAATAATCAATCAAAAACAGTATGGTTATCATATCGATACGTACATGTATACTCGATATATAGACAAGAAATTGCACCATATATCATACATTTGCTTTGATTCAGGCTTACCAAAAATCGTCAATTCACCGACAGAAGTCATATATATCCCTGTTTCGAACAATAAATTCCTGCGATATTTAAAATTCAACTACGTTGTATCAAAATGTCTACATAAAAAAAAATATGATCTTGTTTTCCATGTTTATGGAAGATTCACCCTCCTTCTCAGACTTATGAATCTTAAAAGGAAATTTATTCTTGATATTCGAACAGGCAGTCTTTCAGAGAACCGGATTAAAAGAACAATAAAGAATTATAAAATCTCTGGAACTTCTCTTTTCTACAGGAGGGTAAGTATTATTTCCGAATCCTTGAGAAAGAAACTAGGAGTGCGAAAAAGTAAAACAATCATACTGCCTCTTGGTGGGGAGAAACTTACAAATACCGTGAAAAAGTTTGACGTTATAAAAATGATTTATATCGGGACACTGGATAAAAGGAACATACATGAAACTATTGAAGGATTGGCTCATTATATAAAAAAGAATAAGAACCATGATATTAATAGCTATGACATAATCGGTTTTGGCAAACAACCTACGATAAGGAAAATAAAAGAGACAATCTCAAAAAATAACCTGGAAGAAATTGTAAAATTCCACGGAAGAATGATATATAATAAATTAAAACCATTCCTGATGAATTCAAACTGCGGAATCGTCTATATTCCCCAAACAAAATATTATGAAACACAACCCTCCACCAAGCTATTTGAGTATATACTGTCAGGAATTCCCGTAATAGCTACAAACACATATGAAAACAGGGTCCATCTCATTGACGAATGTGGAATTATATCTGAGGACAACCCTGTTGATTTCTCAAATGCAATAGATCGATTTGTAAAAAAGACTCCGTCATTTGATACGGAACAGATCAAAAATTTATACAAGCTAAATGAATGGCAAAACATCACAAAACATATCCTCGAACCGTTCATTGAATCCTGTATATGAAATAAAATGAAACAGCCCTCGAAATTATTTATAAAGCAGTTATCAGTTCTTTTTGTAGCAAGTGGGAATAAAATGAATGGCATTTCTCCCATCGTTCGAAATCAAGGTATTTTCCTTAGAGAACAAGGTATTTCTGTAACATTTTTCACAATAGATGGAAAGGGATTAAAGAATTACCTGAAAGCAAGAAAACAACTTAAAAGGTTTTTAGCAAAAAACACTATCGATCTGGTGCATGCACATTATTCATTTTCAGGATTTATTGCCGGACTTGCATCAAATCACCCGATTATCGTTTCACTTATGGGAAGCGATGTCTATCGATCCGGATTATTCAGGATACTGATCAGGCTGTTCGCAAAATTTAGGTGGAATAAAGTGATCGTGAAATCGGAGAAAATGAGACGCTTGATAAAACTAAAAAACGCTGAAGTAATTCCCAACGGAGTGGATCTTTCTTTTTTTCAGCCTATTAGAATGTCAAAAGCTCAAGATAAACTAAGTTGGAACAGGAACGATATTAACATACTATTTACTGCTGATCCAGACAGATCCGAAAAGAATTTCTCCCTATTGGTGAAGTCCGTTGAGCTTATTAAAAAGGATAACATAAGGATAAGATTGCTTAAGGGTGTTCCCTATTCAATGACACCATATTATTATAATGCAGCAGATGTCATTGTATTAACATCTCTCTATGAGGGAAGTCCCAATGTGATCAAGGAGGCGCTTGCATGTAACCGTCCTGTCGTTTCAACTGATGCTGGCGATGTGGGATCTATTATTTCCGGAATTGAAGGTTGTTTTCTATGCTCTTATAAACCAAAGGATATAGCAGAGAAGATAGTATCTGCAATACAATATCAATCCACGAAGAGCAGAGAGCAAATCAAAAATCTATCAAAAGAGGAAGTTTCTAAAAAGATAATTTCAGTTTACACATCTATTATTAGTAACCCAGCTCACTGTTAAGAAATTATCAATCATCTGATCTAAGAACTATTTTTTTTACAGGATAAGTTCTATAAATAAAATGAGATCAGAATTTAAAAACTTAAAAAGAAATGCTCCCAAGTGCTTAATGCGGGTATATTAAGTTTCAGTAGTGTCCGGTAAAAATATTTAAGAGGGTTGGCCGGATCGGCCAACCCA
>CAYOSB010000012.1:0-31393 GCA_964406495.1 uncultured Bacteroidaceae bacterium
CTGTCATTTTGGGTGAATAATGCTTACGGATCAGAATACCGCGAGGTGTACCATCCAAAATTTTTAGCTGCCAACACGTTTACTTTACGACCATTTAAACAATTTCATATTGGAGTAGGAAATTCAGTGGTCTATGATTACCGGTCACCACATGCGGCCTTTTTCATCCCTGTGATGTTCTGGAAACCACTTGACCATACCCTGAATGCCATGATTAATAACATGAACTCTCAGTTGTTCATAACACTATCATCCCGAAATATAAAAGGCATGCATCTTTATGGTTCTGCCTTCATTGACGAAGTTCAGGTGGGTCGCATATTCAGAGATGGTGAATATAATTTCAGTTCATTTAAGGTCGGTACAAGTTTTATCCCGGCACTTATTCATAAGTCGTTTGGCAACCTCAGTCTAACTTTTGAATATACATGGTCCAACTCACTGGTATATAGACATAATGTACCTACAACAACCTTTGAATCCAACAGTTACAACCTGGGACACTTCCTTGAAGACAATGCACAGGACATCTATGCAGCAATTGAATTCAAGCCATGGTATACATTGAAAGTGAAAGTCTACTATAACCAATCCGTAAAAGGCCCGGACCATACCCTGTTAGGCACCATGCCACGAACCACGATAACACCTTTGGATCCTGTTGTCTGGGAGAGTACCAGGATTGGCCTCTCTGCCTCCATGCAGGTTATTCATGATCTTTACCTCAGAATAGGCTATGAATACAGAACTGTAACCGGAGATCAGGAATGGATTGAACAGTGGACACCATCAGTATACTGGGGAGAGACAGCAACACTGAATATCGGGTTGAATTATGGTTTTTAAATTGAAGCACACGCGATTGTTACAGTATTTTTGGACAACTGCATTTTTCGGCTGGGCAGCAATCTTATTAATCCTCTCCGTTCTTCCTTCAAATGATATAGTCAGGCAGACCAATGAAGCAACCAGATTTCGCCTTGATTATCCGGAACACTTCATTGTCTTCATGATTTTTGGATTGTTATTTGGCTTTTGGCGAAGAGAATTATTGCATTCCAGGAACCGGGAAATACTTTTTTTTCTCTTGTTCGGAGGGCTATATGCTGCATCAACAGAACTGGTTCAGATTGCAATAGAGAGCAGATCATACAATCCGGCAGACCTGTATTTCAACCTGGGGGGCTTACTACTCGGAGCAGCGATCACAAGAATATATATATTTAAATAGTTATATATATACATATTAAAATATATATTTCTTTAAGTTACTAAAAAATAGGGATTTAGGAGACTTTGTTTATTGTACTTCAATTTCCCGTCTTTTTCCCACCTGGTAGCAAATTTCTCCTGGCTATTACTCACTTTTCCTATCTCTTTTAACCTGAAAACGTTTTTCCCTGCACCGGATACCACTGCATGTGCAGCCGCGACATCCCATTCCATAGTGGGTCCCAGCCTGGGGTAGACGTCCGCCTCTCCTGTAGCAACCATGCACAGCTTAAGGGATGATCCCTTGGAGACGATTTCAATTTCCCCGTTTTTATCCCTGATCTGCTCGAGATACTGCTTTGTTTTATCATTAAGGTGACTCCTTGAAGCCACTACTCGAAATGGTGATTCAGAAACCCCACCTGATCCGCCATCAGGGAGCCTGGTTCCGTTTTGTTTGACATCTTTCAACCGGATATCGTTGGCCAGGTGGTTTAACAACCACGCACCTTCCCCTGGAATGCCCACGTATAAATTCCCCAGGACAGGAGCATAGACGACTCCATACGCAGGACTCCCCGAGGAAATAAGCGCAATGTTTACTGTAAACTCGCCATTGCGCTTAATAAACTCTTTCGTGCCATCCAATGGATCCACCAGCCAGAACTGCTCCCATCCCGACCTGGCACTGAATGGAATATCCCTGCCCTCTTCCGAGAGAATCGGAATATCCGTACTTTCCAGGTAAGAAATGATGACGTTGTGTGCGGCTCTGTCTGCTTTGGTCAAAGGCGAATGATCCTCCTTTTCTGTCACCTGAAAATCATCACCCCGGTATACCTCCAGGATGGCCTGCCCGGCCTCAACCGCCGCTTTGATGGCAGTATTATAAAGTGCTTCGTGCATCTGGTTATTGCTTATAATATTCTACTACTTTTTTAATCACCTCGTCAATAGGTTCAAATTCATATTCCAGTGCTTCCCGCACTTTTGAATTGTCAAACCTGACCACATTCCTTGCTGCCCTGACGCGCTCTTTCGTAAAAGTATGTTCACCGATGCGAAAGACCTTGCTAAAAAACCAGTCGGCACGCCAGGCGAGTTCAGACATGAATTTTGTACCCTCAATGGTTGGCCTTTTCCTACCCATTTCATCAGCAACCATGTTAAAAACCTCCCGGTAGGTCTTGTTTTCTGTCGTTACGAGAAACCGTTCACCGGCAATATCAGATTCCATAAGATGTATCATAATACTGACCACATCCCAGATACCTACATACCCGGTCACACCGTTCGAATAGAACTTCAACCCCTTGTCGATTTTCTTAAAGATCGATGAACTTCCATGGTCCCAGAACCCGGGACCAAGAATGATCGACGGATTAACGATCACCGCATTCAATCCCTCCTGGATACCTCTCCAGACTTCCATCTCAGAACGAAATTTTGAGATGGAATAACCTGTATTCGATTTTGATTCCGTCCAGATCAATTTTTCATCTGCCAGACTATCACCCACCGGCTTCCCAATCGCAGCTGTACTGGATACGTGTAAAAATTTCCTGATCCCGTGCTCAAGAGCAGCATTTACAAGGTTGGCGGTGCCGTCGGTATTGCTTTTAATCATCTGTGCATGTTTTGATGGATCAAACGAAACAATTGCAGCGCAATGATAAACTTCCGACACACCTTCCATCGCGTCCATCATCTCATGATAGTTCATCATGTCCGCCTCCACCCACCTGATATTGTCGATCAACTTCCCCGGTTGATCTGTATAATAACCAAAGACCTCATACAACTGAGGCATATGCTTTTCAGAACGACGAATGGCAGTGACCTCTTTTCCTGAGTTTACCAACTCATAAAGTAGATGGGAGCCGAGCAAACCGGTTCCCCCTGTGACTAAAATCATGGATCAGATCAAATTATTAATGATCAAAGGTAACGTTTTGATCAGGATGGTGTATAAAAACCTGGAAAGCGATTCAAAAAAACCGCTATTTTTAGTAAAATTCATGCAACCATAAAAAAAGTCTGCAGGTCTTAACTTCGAACCAACGGATGAACAGTGATTCACACATACTTTCAGGATGTATCAAAGGCAAGGCGGGCGCCCAGCGGGAACTGTATGAAAAGTATTCCCGTCTATTGCTCGGTATCTGCATCAGGTATGCCGGAAGTTTTGAAGAAGCTGAGGATATCTTGCAGGAAGGTTTTGTGAAGATTTTTCTGAATATTTCAAAATTCAAAGGTGAAGGTTCTCTAATAGCCTGGATGCGCCGGATTATGATCAACACTGCGATCACAGCATATCATAAAGCCCTGAAACACAAATACCACGACGATATTGGTGAGATCAGGGAAACCGATATGGAAGAGGTAACATTCGATGAAGCGGACTTCACGGTGGAAGAACTAAAGCAGGTAATCCAGCGGATGCCGGAAGGATACCGGCTGGTTTTTAACCTCTATGCAATTGAAGGATATAAGCATCGTGAGATTGCAGAGATTCTCGAGATCGATGAAAACACAAGTAAGAGTCAATATAGCCGCGCAAGAAAATGGCTGCAGGAAAAACTAATAAAGATTAAAAAATAGAACTGTGTATCTCAGCAATTAAAACACCGCACAAGATTGTGCTAATATAATGAGTGAAAGATTAAATATTGAACAACTATACGCCACCAAACTGGAAGGAATGGAACAGACTCCATCTCCATCTGTGTGGAAGAAAACTGCCCGCGTTGTCAGGATAAAGCAGTTCTTCAGGTTCCATGCAGGCAGGTTCAATATTTATTATGCAGCAGGAATCGCTTTAGTTGGAGCAGCAATGATTTACTTAATCACTACAGAACTCGCAAAGCAGGACGCAGAATTGCGCAATTCCCGGGATCAGGAAAAACTATATGAGTCTAAAAAAACAATTACTGTCCAACCTCAGGAAAAGGATCCTGAGCAGGAATTGAATCAAATTGCTGATTCAACAGATAGCTTCAAAAAGAACCTAAACAATACCGAAAAGTCCGAAAAAAACATTGCTGAAAATGAATCAAAGATTCAAATCCATGTCAATACTCTGCCGCAGGATAACATGCTAAACGAACTTAAAACTATTGACAATGAATCAGATAAGAAAGTTACTGTCCCTGTTTCCACCCTTGTCCCCTATTTCACTCCATCGGTGCATGAGGGATGTGCTCCGCTGACAGTCACTTTCGTTAATTCAACAGTCAATGCAACCAGTTTTTCATGGGATTTTGGTAATTCAGAAAAAGTGGATGATAAAAACACGCCTGTTGTAACATATAATACTCCCGGAACGTATACAGTTACATTGACAGCCATGGGTCCAAACGGTATACAAAAAACGCATTCACAAACGATCACAGTGCAACCAAAACCAGTTGCATCATTTGAAGTCGAGCAGGGATCGATATACAATTATTCAGTCGATGCCTCTGAATTCTCATGGTACGTTATCCCCGAGAAAGAGCTGAAAGAGGATATGGAGTTGTCCGATCCATATTCCACGGCTTTTCAGCCCTCTCTCTCTGAAGTTGTTGCCCTTGAAAAAGTAATTCATGATCAAGCTTCTTACCTCCTTTTGGTTGCAAGAAATGCATTTGGTTGTTCAGATACAGTTGCCTTGCCACTTCCTGAAAACAGCAGTCCGGAACTCCTCTTTCCAACAGCATTCAGCCCCAATCCGAATGGAAGCATTGGAGGCTACTACAATCCAAACGATCCTGGCAACCAGGTATTTCATCCTAAGTTTGATGAGATCCCGGAGACATATCATTTGAGAATATTCAATAAGGCAGGTAAACTTGTCTTTGAAACCCAAAATATCAATATTGGCTGGGACGGCTACTACCAGGAAGCTCCGGCACCCAGGGGGGTCTATATATATCAATGTACCGGAACATGGAAAAACGGAACACCATTCCAATACAGGGGAGATATCACTATTTTTTGGAATGACCAATAGGATATAACCAAGAATCAAACTACCAAACCAGATGAACCAACCTGCAAAAAAGCATAAAAAAAATACTCTTCTACGAGGTGCATTTCTGCTTATAGCTATCCTTATTTCCACTGGGAAAATTCTTGGTCAACCTGTTGTTGACTCAATCAAATATGTGGAACCTGATCAATCAATCATCATTGTTCATCTGAATGAAAGCGTAAGCTATACAGCAACGTTTCCATTGGCCTCTCCTGACTGGGTGGTGTATCATGATGGAGTAGCATATCCTGCAGTATCTGTGCGGGCTCAAGGGGCATTGGATCCCCCAAATATCATTAGATTATCGCTTGGGTCACCTATTAGTTATACAGAAGCACGGAGTGGTTCGGGGATCACGGTGGAATACTTGGGTACTGGCCCTTCGATAACAGGGACTACCGGTACGTTAGGAGCATTTGGCCCGACACTTGCTGTGAATAATCTGCCAATGGAATGTGAGATGTTTGATCAGAGTAGATTTGATTACAGCCTCTCAAAAACAGAGATATGTGCACCTACTGAAGTTGAATATACAGTGGCATATTATATTAAAGATCATTACATTAATAGTGAATTTTATAATCCTGGAACAGTTTTTATTAGAACTTATTGGGGCGACGGAGCATCTGATCCTATTTATAATGCTCAAGTTTCTCCAGGTAAATTTGAAACGGTATTCTCTCATACTTACCCCGATGATCCCTCTGTCTGTTACTGGAATTCTTTTATAAGAGTTGGAATTGGAGGTGTGGGATTTTGCGATGGAGGTGGATTAAGAAAAACTTTTACCTATGAAAACCATTCCACTGATGACGAAGGAGACGGCATATTCGAGTTCCATATCGACACAATACGAGTCTGCCTGGGTCAGGATTTTTCAGAGATATTTACTGACGCAACTTATTTCAATTGCAACCCCCAGACCGAACCTGATTTTGCAAATGATGGAGAAAGGGCCGTTCGTTTCACGTATGGTACCAATTTCTCCCCGGAACCAAGGATACAGGATGTATTTGTTGATGGAAATCCGCTGGGTGCACCCATCGTCGGACCTGTTGTATTTTACGACTCCATAAGAACCACCGGTGTGCCGGCCCCATCGGGATGGGAAAGTTCTGATCCGATCAGTCACGCTTTCAATGCAGGAACAGATGCGGTAGGACAGGTTTTCGAGATCCAGATGGAAAATTGGGGACCATGTAACAATATTTACCTGGGGTATCCTCCCATTGTAACCTATTCCTACATAAAAATCGTTGATGGTCCCATCGCAAATGCAGGTCCGGATTTCACGATTTGTGCGGACGATGATGCCACTATGGCTGGTGCCATCGAGCGAACCGCAACAGCAGGTGTATGGAGCACCAATTCCGGAGATGGCTCCTGGACCAATCCAAACCAGCCTTCTGGAGCTATCTATACGCCCGGAGCAAATGACATCATCAACGGTGGGGTTTGGCTCGTACTGACTGCAGACGATGGTGCGGCAGGGTGCCCCGAACATCAGGACAGTATGTACCTGTCCATTGATCCGGTGATTACCAATAACACGTTAGCCGATAACAATGAAGAGTTTTGTGATAATGGTGATCCCTCACTTATCGATGGTGGTGCAGCTTCGGGTGGTGACGGAGATATAACCGACGACTATCAATGGCAACAACGCACAACCGGTGGGTGGAGCAACATACCTGGGGCTACGAATGAAGACTATGATCCGGATCCGATCACAGAAACAACTCGTTACCGGAGGGTGATCAATTCAGGAGAATGTACCAGTACCAGTAACGTCATATGGGTGCGTGTATACGAACCACCCACAGTAGACGCAGGATCCCCGCAAACCATTTGCTCAAACACCACGGCTGCGCTGAACGGTGCTTTCGGGGGCGGGGCTTCTTCTGTTACATGGACAACTTCAGGGGATGGGTCCTTCGATGATCCGACCGATCCGGCTGCGTCTTACGATCCGGGATCGAACGATATCAGCAGCGGTTCGGTGACGCTGACCCTCACTACCGATGATCCGACAGGTCCATGCACCGCGGTTTCGGAAGATGTTATCATCACAGTGATCGAAGATGTGACGGTGGATGCCGGCGGACCTGGAGAGGTGTGCTCTTCCGATACGTATACACTGTCTGGTGCTTCGCTCACCGGTGACTATTCCACGATCACGTGGTCCACTTCAGGAGATGGAAGCTTCGATGATACAGGAATCCTGAACCCGGTTTACACCCCTGGTCCCAACGACATTACCAATGGTTCTGTGCAGCTGACAATTTCCATCGACAGCGATGCACCGTGTGGTGACAGGTCCGATAACATGACCCTCACGGTGAACCAGCAACCGGTGGTGGATGCGGGCAGCAGCCCGACGATCTGCGAGGGAACGTCCTATACGGTCACCAATGCCACGGCTTCTGATGACTATACGGCGCTTATTTGGACCACCTCGGGCGATGGAAGCTTCACCGCCGGACAAGGCACCCTGGCGCCAACATACGCACCCGGACCCAATGATGCCATTGCTGGAAATGTAACACTCACACTAACCGCCACGGCAACAGGATCATGCGTGAATGATGACGATGACATGACCATCACGATCGAGCCGGCAGTTGACCCGGGGATCATCGCCGGGAGCCAGTCACTTTGCGATGGAGAAGATGCCGCACCATTTACCAGCGTTGCTCCTGCAACCGGTGGCGTGGCCACCACATACCAGTGGTACAAGGCAACCAACAGTGGTCCTTTCGGCGCATTGATGGACGAAGAAGACCCAACTCTCGATGAAGGGGTACTGGCAGAGGATTCCTATTACTACTTCCGCCAGGCACTCTCTGCAGGCGTCTGTCCGCCAGCCAATACCGACACCCTCTCCATTATCGTCAACCCCGGACCACCACCAGCTCCGCTGAACATTACCAATGACAGCCCGGTGTGCGAGGATGGTACCGTAACGGTCGACGTGGACGATGCTCCTACCGCTAACCAGTACATCTGGGATGTCTCGTGGGACGGCACTCCCGATGACGATGACCTTATCACAGCAACTTCGGAAGCTGTATTCGATCTTACAGGCGTAGCTCCCGGAAGCTATACCGTAAAAGTCAAGGCCCGCAACGGCTGCGGCGACAGTCCCTGGTCTGCAACAACCACCATCACGGTCACCCAGGTGCCGGATGCCAGTGCCTCAACCAACAATACACCTTCCATCTGCAGCGGGGAGGATACCGATATCGTTTTCGACAGCGACATTCCTGCCACAGGAACGTGGACCGTCACCAACGCCGGTGCTACGGGAGCCACAGGTGGATTCGGACTGGCCGACGGCGCCAGCATCGAACAAACGTTAGAAAACATGGGTACCACACCGGTCACCGTTACCTACAACCTCTACCCGATCGGCATCGCACCTCCCAACTGCGTGGGCCCCACGGAAACTTTCAATGTAACGGTGAACCCGATTCCGACCCTGACCAGTTCACTTACACCCCCTGCCATCTGCAGCGGATCGGCCTTCAGTTATACCCCCACCAGCGCCACACCGGGGACATCATTCAGCTGGGAGAGGGCAGATGTGGCAGGGATCACTCCTGCCGGTCCCACTTCAGGAAATGGCAATCCGAATGAAACCCTGACCAACACCACGGCGAACCCGATCAGCGTGGAATATGAATACACGCTCACTGCCAACGGATGCACCAATTCGCAAACCGTCACGGTAACAGTGAACCCGACGCCTACCCTGACCACCACCCTCACACCCCCGGCCATCTGTAGCGGCGATGCATTCAGCTATGTGCCCGCCAGTGCTACAGCAGGAACCACCTTCGACTGGGACCGGGCCGCCGTACCAGGGATCACACCTGCAACAGCGAACTCCGGGACAGGTAATCCGAATGAAACCCTGACCAACATAACAGCCAACCCGATCGATGTGGTGTATGAATATACCCTCACAGCAAATGGCTGCAGCAATACCCAGAACGTTACCGTGACGGTCAATCCCACACCAACCCTCAGCAGCGATCTCACTCCACCGGATATCTGCGATGGGGAAACATTCAACTATGCCCCCACCAGCGCCACTGCCGGCACTACGTTTAGCTGGGAGCGGGCAACGCAAGCAGGGATCACGCCTGCCGGAACAACCGGAAACGACGATCCCAACGAGGCGCTCAACAACATCACCGATCTGCCTATTAACGTCGTATATGAATATACGCTGACAGCCAACGGATGCAGCAATACACAGAATGTTACCGTAACGGTCAACCCAACCCCGGCCCTCAGCAGTACACTTACACCGGCAGACATTTGCAGCGGAAGCACTTTCAGCTATACGCCCACCAGCAACACACCGGGAACCACCTTCACCTGGGAAAGGGCCACCGTAGCAGGGATCACTCCCGCCGGACCCACATCAGGCAATGGCAATCCCATTGAAATCCTGACCAACACCACGGCCAACCCCATTGCCGTGGAATACGAATTTACCCTCACGGCCGACGGATGCAGCAACACACAAACCGTTACCGTAACAGTCAATCCAACACCCACCCTCACCAGTGACCTGGCACCAGCAGCCATCTGCGACGGGGAAACGTTCAACTACACCCCCACCAGTGCCACTGCGGGAACAGTGTTCGACTGGGAACGTGCAGACGTACCAGGCATCACACCTGCAGGCCCCACATCGGGGACCGGTGATCCAAATGAAGCGCTGGTCAATACCACCGACCTGCCCATCAGTGTTGTGTATGAATACACCCTGACAGCCAACGGGTGCAGCAATACCCAAAACGTGACCGTCACGGTGAACCCCACTCCGACACTCAGCAGCAGCCTCACACCCCCGGCGATCTGTAACAACACAGCATTCAGCTATACACCGACCAGCAACACGCCGGGCACTACATTCAGCTGGGAAAGGGCAGATGTTCCCGGGATCACCCCTGCAGGACCCACCTCAGGAACAGGTAACGCAAACGAAACACTGGTCAACGGCACAGACAGCCCGATCAGCGTGGAATATGAATACACGCTCACCGCCAATGGCTGTACCAACACACAATCTGTGACCGTGGTTGTCAACCCGACGCCGGAACTCAGCAGTACCCTCACTCCACCAACCATTTGCAGTGAGGAAACATTCAATTACACTCCCACGAGCACCACCAGCGGGACAACCTTCAGCTGGACTCGCCTCGCAGCAGCAGGCATCACCCCGGCAGGACCCACCTCCGGTACGGATGATCCAAATGAAACCCTGGTCAACACGACCTTCAACCCGGTCAATGTTACCTATGAATATACCCTCACAGCAAACGGATGCAGCAATACCCAAAACGTAGTCGTGACGGTCAATCCCACGCCAAATGCCACACCAACACCACTCACCCAAACCATCCCCAACGGGGACGATACTGATATCCTGATGGATGGTGATGTAACCGGGACCACCTTCAGCTGGCGCGTAATCAATGCAGGTGCAACAAATGCATCCGACGGCGGACCGCTGAACATTGGCGACCGAATTCAGCAAACCCTGAGCAATAATACCGCAGCACCGGTAACCGTCATCTACCGCATCGGCCCGTCGGCCAACGGATGCCCGGGCGATTCTGCCGATGCCGAAGTAACCGTCGACCCGAACGTGGATATGACCGTGGTCAACAACAGTCCGAATATATGTACCGGTGACAATACCGATATTGACGTAAGCAGTAACGTTGCAGGCGCCACGTTCAGCTGGACGGTCACAGACCCGAACGGACTCGGAGCGAATACCGGCACTGACGTGGGACCAAATACCGGCATTACCATCCAGGATAACCTAACCAATACCGGTACAGAAACCGATTCTGTGATCTACCACATCACACCAACGGGACCGGCACCAACGTTTATCCCCGGTACCACGCAAAACATCAAAGTATATGTGTACCCCGAGCCACAGGCGACACCCATCAACCACCTCGACAGCATATGCGATGGTACGCAGACCGATATCGAAATGGCCGCAGACGTAGCCGGTTCCACTTTCACATGGATCGTGAATGATCCCACTGGCACTTCAGGGGCCATGCCTTCAGGAAGTGCTGTTGCCGAAGGGTACCGCATCATGCAGACGCTTGACAATCCCGGCAATGCACCCATCACCGTAGAATATATCATCACCCCCACCGGTCCCTCACTGGGCAGTTGTCCGGGCGACCCGGTCACGGTGGAAGTCGTGGTGGATCCCACACCGGTAACCAGCATCAACAATATTGCCCCTGAGATCTGCAGCGAGGAATTCTCCAACATCACCGTTACAACCGTTGTGGCCAATTCTGAATTTACCTGGATCATGGCCGATCCCAAAGGCACCGGCGCCGTCAATGGTTCCGGACCCTCAGGTTCCGTGATCAACCAGCAGTTATTCAACAGCACACAAACACCGGTAGATATCATCTGGGAGATCCAGGTGAACGGACCCGGCTCCACCGCATGTCCGGGCATCTCCGTATTTGAAGATGTTACGGTCAATCCGCTACCCAACACTACGCCCATCACAGGTGTCGACACCGTTTGCGAGCAGACTCCGAACATCATTTTCCAAACTGATGTGGAAGCAGATTCCTATTTTGAATGGAGTGTTCCCGCCACCCTGGGCACAAGGATCTTCGGCGGATCCGGTACCGGCAGCAATGCCGTGGTGATCACTGCAGCAGATATCCCGGGACCCGGGTATGTGACGGATTCTCTCTGGGTATTCGAAACCAACGTGTTTGGCTGTACCAATGACACAATGTACAAGCCACTGACCCTCATCCCCTACCCTGCACCATCCGTGATCACGGGGGACGATGAAGTGTGTGCCTATTCCACGCATACATACAGCGTACCGGATAACCCGGGAAGTACTTACCAGTGGTTCATCCCTTCAGGAGCAGGTTTCCTCACCGATCCTTCGTTGAATACAGTGGATGTAACTTTCGGATTGCTCAGCGGCCAGGTACGTGTAACGGAGACCACCACCGGTGGATGTAATACCGACCATATTGTAATGAATGTTACGGTGAATCAGCTCCCGGTTTCAACGCTCAATGCTGACAGGACAGCGATTTGCGACGGCGAACTGGTAACGTTTACCGCAGGTCCGGTTGCGGATATAAGCAATTATGAATTCTTCCTGAACGGGGTTTCACAACAAAGCGGGGCAGCCAACACCTGGTCCTCTTCCACCCTGGCCAATGACGACACCATCACCGTTAATGTGACCTCCACCGACGGATGTTCAGCCTTTGCACCGCCGGTGATCATGACCGTGAATCCCGATCCGACCGTGACACTGACCAGCTCAGCTGCAGCAAATACCATCTGTGCAGGAGAGAGTGTTACATTCGAGGCCACTTCTGCCGATGCAGTGCTCTATAACTTCTACCTGAATGGTGTATCCCAGCAAAGCGGTCCGCTCTATTTCTGGAATACCCCTGCAGGAGCCATCACCGATGGTGACGAGGTATATGTGGAAGTGCAGAATGCATCCGGTTGCTGGGGAGCCAGTGACACCATCACCACAACGGTCAATCCACTTCCGGTAGCCAGCATCAACGGCGACCTTACCGTTTGTCCGGGCACCACGGTGGACATCGCAGTAATCGTCACCACAGGTAACAGTCCGTTTGACATCACTATAGATAATGGCGTCGGAACCCTGAACGGGTACCTTACCGGCACTCCTGTTCCGGTTACACCCGCGTTCAGCACAACATATACCCTTACAGAGATCACAGATGCCAACGGCTGTACCTCCACGACCGGTCCGAACATTTCCGGCTCAGCCGTGGTCACCCACCTGGACACGGTGCAGATCCTCACCCAGCCCAAACCGGCCGAGGTGTGTGAAGGCATCGACACCAGCTTTACCGTTGGAGCCATCGGTGCAGGCAGGACCTATGAATGGTTCACATCGGATACAGAAGCAGGTCCGTATACCGCGGTTCCGGCGTCGAATGTATCCACCCTGGATATTATTGCACCCACCGCTGCGCTCGATGGCGATTATTATTACGTGGTGGTAACCGGAACATGTGACAGCGAGATCTCCGATACCGTTCAGCTGTCGATCCAGTACGACCCGGTAGCTGCGAGAGATCCATTTGATGCGGCTGTTTGTGAGGGCCTGCCCACGGGCTTTGGCGTAGACGCCGGCATCACTGAAGATCCGGTATTCCAGTGGTACCTGAGTACCGACAATGGCTCCAGCTGGGCACCGCTGCTCGATACGGCAGTATATACCGGCACGAACACGGACAGCCTCAATATCTCATCAGCGAGTTCACGATTCAACGGTTACCAGTATTATGCCGAGATCAGCGGTGTCTGCGGAAGCAGCGCCAGTTCCGCTGAAGCAACACTCACCGTATTCGAACGTCCGGAAATCCTCGAACAACCCCTCGACACCATCGTATGCGAAGGCAACCCGGTTGCATTCGGGGTCAATCCCGGAGGTACCACCAACGCCATCTTCCAGTGGCAGGTGGATATGCGCGGGGGAGCCGGCTGGGAAGTCATCGGCGAAGACTCCGCAGGCGTTTACAATGGCTTTGACCAGGATACCCTTGAAGTACTGAACCCCACGAGTCGTTTCGATCAGTACCGTTACAGGGTCACCGTAAGCGGAACCTGTACCCCGCCGCAAACTTCAGGATTCGCAACCCTGACGGTGAATGAAGTAGCCGAGATCATCACCCCGCCGGCAGCGCAGGTGATCTGCGAGGAACAGAGTACCGTATTTACCGTCAATGCCGGTGCAACATCAGCACCATCTTACCTCTGGGAAGTGGATATGGGAACCGGATTCAACACCATCGGTGCCGATACCGCAATATACAGCGGACACAATAGTTCAACGCTGATCCTGGGTACCGTTCCTTCCACATACAACGGGTACCTGTACAGGGTAACTGTAGGTGGAATTTGTCCGGATACAGCATTATCCCCGGCGGTGCTGCTGACTGTGAACCAATTACCTGAGATCGTCGCGCCACCCGAAAACGATACGGTGTGTGAAAACGACCAGGCACAGTTTACCGTAGATCCTGGTGTAACCACCTCACCGAATTACCAGTGGCAGGTGAACCAGTTTGGGGCATGGATCAATCTCACCGCTGCAGATGAATCATCCGGCGACTATACCGGGATAACCGATCAGACCCTGTTTGTCAACAATCCGGACATCAGCTACAATAATTACCGGTACCGGGTCATTATCAGCGGAGCATGTACGCCACCGATTACATCCGATGCAGCCACCCTTATCATCGACAGATGGCCGGAGATCCTGATCGATCCGGTTGACAGGTCGGTATGTGTAGACAGTGACATTATGCTGTTCGTCAATGCAGGAGCAACGACACAACCAGGATATCGCTGGGAGTACAGCAGCAATGGAGGCGCAGGCTGGAACGATGCAGCCACACTGCCGGAAATTCTGATTGACGATAACGATACCCTTGAAATCACATCCGTAACTTCAGACTACAATGGTTACCTTTTCAGGGCCAATGTATCAGGAAAATGTCCGTCTGAAGTACCCTCTGCAGCGGCCCTGATCTCCATTATACCAGGACCTGAAATCACCCTTCAGCCCCAGGATGTGACAGCATGCGAGCAGGAGAGTGCCATCTTCACCGTGGATCCCGGGATCACAGACGCACCTGCATTTGTATGGCAGTATTTCAATGGCAGCACCTGGCTCAATGTGCCCTCCACGATCTACTCGGGCATCAACAGTGACACCCTGCGCATCAACGCAGTATACTCCGGTTTGAACGGCACGCGCTACCGCGTGGTGGTGTCCGGAACATGTACACCTGACAGTATATCAGAAGAAGCAGTGCTTACCGTTACCGAAAACGCCGAGATCACGGAGCAGCCCGTGAATGCGGCCATCTGTGAAGGCAGCGATACAATTTTTACCGCCAGTGCCGGGGTCACTACCAACCCGCAGTACCAGTGGTACGTGGATGATAACAGCGGCGGGGGCTTTGTGCCCGTGACCAATGTGGGTGTCTATTCCGGGGCAAATGCCTCGACGCTGGTGATCACCGGCGCACCCTTCAGCATGGACGGGTATACTTACCAGCTGGAAGTGACCGGAGATTGCGGGGCACCTGAATATTCAAATATTGTTAACCTGACTGTCTACAAGGCACCTGAGATCATTGAGCAGCCACAGGATACCGCTACCTGTGAACTGAACAATGTCTCCTTCACCATCGATGTGGGCGCGACCACGGCGCCGCAGATCCAGTGGTACGAAAACGACGGAAACGGCATGATGCCGCTTTCAGAAGGAGGCGGGTATGTGGGAACCAACAGCACGACACTGCAAATCTTCGGTGTGGACTCAGCGATGACCGGGTACACCTACGAAGCAACCGTGACCAATAGCTGTGGTGGACCGCTGACCTCTGATGCAGCAACACTTACCGTTTATGCAGCACCGCAGATCTGGGTGCAACCCGAAGATGCAACCATCTGCGAGGGCAATGCTACATCGTTTACGGTGGTTGCCACGGGGCACGACCTGGACTATGAATGGTTCGTTGATGATGGTAGTACCACCACATCGATCACTGACGGAGGCATCTACACCGGCCAGGGTACAGCCACGCTCCAGGTTACCGGTGCAGACCGGAACCACCACCTGAACCGCTACTATGTGCGCATCACAGGTGATTGCCAACCCTGGGCACAGTCCAACATCGCCTTCCTCTATGTAGACAATCCGCCCGAGATCCAGGTACAGCCTGAGAACGATACGATATGTGAATTCGGAACAGCGTCATTCAGCGTGAATGCAACCGGTGGCGGGCTGACCTACCAATGGTTCGAGAGCACCGATGGAGGCAGCAACTTCACAGCACTTTCCGATGTTGGTTTCTATATCGGCACGCAGCAGGCCAACCTGACAATTTTCAACGTGGACCGCTCCTACGATACCCACCAGTACAGGGTGGTGGTAAGCGGAACATGTACGCCCGAGCAGCAATCGGTGGATGTTTCACTGACCGTGCAAACGCCACCTGTGATCACTACGGCACCTGCCGACTTAGGTGTATGCGACGGGGAACCGGCTGTCTTCAGTGTTGTGGCAGAAGGATCCGATCTCCAATACCAGTGGAAAGTGAACCGGAATGATGGCAGCGGGTATGTGAATATTCCCGATACAGATCCGGACTATACCGGTGCCCTGACCCCGACACTGACCAAGTTGACCACAGATGCGTTTACTGAAAACGGGTACAGTTTCAGGGTACAGGTTTCAGGTCCGTGCTCACCGGCACAGTTAACCGATCCGGTACTGCTGAATGTAAACAGTTTGCCGGAGATCGATATACAGCCTGTAGATGACGCAATCTGTGAAGGCGGCGCAACTCAGTTCAGCGCTTCGGCATCCGGTCCCGACCTCGCCTACCAGTGGATGGTCAGTACAGACGATGGCAACACCTGGACTGCCCTGTCCAACGGTGGTGTTTATGAAGGAGCTGACAGCGATCAGCTAACCGTAAACAATACCACAAATGCCATGAACGGCAACCGCTACCGGCTGGATGTAAGCAGCAGCTGCGCACCCATCATGAGTGATGTAGTGGAACTTACTGTATGGGGAAATCCCACAGCGAATATTACAGGAGACCTGCCCGGCTTCCCGCAGATATGCGGTGGCGAACTGCTGACCATGGACGGGAACCCGGCCGGAGGCTCAGGAAATTATACGACGCATCTCTGGTCAGGTGACGTGCTTCATGTAAGTCCCACCAATCAGCGGACGGCTGAATTCCAGACCCGGGTGAAAGGTGATTACAATATCAACTATACCGTCACCGATGACAACGGCTGTTTCGGCCAGGCAAACGTGGTTATTCAGAATTTCAGGCCCACAGCACTGTTTACTTCTGATGCAACACCCAGTTGTGGTGACCTTACTGTGAACTTCACGAACAAATCTTCTGCCGATGCAGTGAGCTTTGACTGGGACTTTGATAATGGCGCTGCCAGCACTGAGGAGCATCCCACCCAGTCATTCGACAACCTGGATCCCACCGGTCTTGTTGCCTATTACAATGTATCCATGGTGGCAACGGATGCGCAGGGGTGCAAGGATACCGCACTGAGTGTCGTGACCATCTACCCGAAAGTCGATCCTGAAATTACTGCGACCCCGACAATTGGATGCCAGCCCCTTGAAGTAATACTGGAGACCAGGCCCGGTGCAGCTGCTTACCTCTGGGATTTTGGAGACGGTACAGGTGAGAACGGAAGCTATACTGCCTACCATGTATATTCAAACCTGGGCACAGCAACCAAAACGTTCGAAACAGTGCTGCAGACCACCTCCGCCTATGGGTGTACAGCGGCAGATACCGTGGAGATCGTCGTAGACCCGGTCCCGCTACCTAATTTTACTGTAAGTCCGGATATCCAGGTGATCCCGGAAAGCGGCAATGCGCCGGTAACATTCACCAATCTGACTGCCGATGGTCCGTGGACTTTCGAATATGATTTCGGTGATGGTTCACCGAATTACACCACCACAAGCTTTGCGGATGTTGAACATACCTACACAGCTGCAGGTATTTATACCGTTACCCTGTATACCAGTGTAAATGAATGTATCGACAGCGCCAGCACCGTGGTAACCATCAATCCACGTCCACCGGTGGCAGGCTTCACATCCATCACCGAAGGCTGCCATCCATTGGAGATCTCCTTCACCAATACATCAAAAAATGCTGACAGCTATACCTGGCAGTTTGGCGACGGATCGATGTCCAGGGAAGAGAACCCGGAACATGTCTTCTACCAGCCGGGCGAATATACCGTGAAATTAATCGCGGATGGTCCGGGTGGCACCGACCAGGCTTCCGTGGTGATCACCGTGCACCCGATGCCACAGGTATTCTTTAACTATGCGCCAGATTCAGTGTTCGTCAACGACAAACCCGTAAGGTTCTTTAACCTGACCTCTTATGCCGACGAGTATTACTGGGACTTCGGCGATGTGAGCGAATATGACGATGAGGTGGACAGCGAGAACAACTCCACCCTCGTCGATCCGGTCCATGTCTACATGTACGAAGGATGGAAGGATGTGCTGCTGATCGCCAGTAACCCGAATTGCGTGGACAGCCTCTTTATCCCGATGGCTGTGAAAGTGATCCCCGCAGGAGAACTACAGTTCCCGAATGTCTTCCGTCCGGGTGACAGCCCCGTTTCCGGGATCAATGTGAATGATCTCGCGGATGCCGAAAGGAACAAAGTATTCTTCCCGGGTGTCAACAGGCAGGTACAGGAATACCGCCTGTATATATACACTCGCTGGGGAGAACTGATCTTCGAGACCGATGATATCAATACCGGCTGGGACGGGTTCATCCAGGGACGAAAAGCTGCACAGGGTGTATATATCTGGAAGGTTACCGGTATCTACAGCAATGGGTCTCCCTTCAGCGACGCAGGCGATGTGACGCTGCTCTGGAAGCATCGTCCCGGTGAATAAGGATAGTGACCTGACATTTCGCCTGACAGCGATTAATACACTCGTAATCGATTATGTTTAAGTCAGTAAGGATAGTGACCTGACATGTCGCCTGGCAGCGAGTAATACACTCGTAATCGAGTATCCATACGTCAGTAAAGGTAGCGACCTGACATGTCGTCCTGACAGGTAATTCCTTCGTTGCAACGATATCTTTTATTGTATCTTCTGTTTTTTTAGATATAACCGGCGGACTGCTGAAGAATTCCTATACCCGCGGAAAATGTAACCATTCCTGCAAATTCTCGTTTAATTGAGAAGAAAAAAAGCTTGAAAAAGGATTAACAACGTTTGGAATTTGAGGCATAACCTTCCGAAAACCAACGAAATGAAGCGATAGACATTCATTTGGGAGGAGTGTATTTTACTATTGTTGATGCATCGTCCAGGGGGCTGGGTACAGTTTAAAAGGGACGACAAGTCTGTTATCGAGGTATCGCTTGCAAGTGTGGATAATATTCCATTTTTGTTCGAAAAAAGTTACTAATTTTAGTTATAGGAAATAAAAACGCCGGAGTGAGGAAGCTGATCATAGCCATATCTATGTTACTGATTTTCAGAGTTGCATCTGGTCAGGACCCCCAGTTTACCCAATTCTATGCGAATCCGCTGTACCTTGCTCCTTCTTTTGCAGGTGCCACGCAATCGGACCGGATTGCCGCAGTGTACCGCAACCAGTGGGCCTCTCTCCCCGGCGCATTTGTCACCTATTCCTTCTCTTACGACCATTATTTCGATAATTTCAACAGTGGTGTGGGTGTGTTGCTGATGCGGGATGTGGCAGGTACCGGCGACCTGGCACTCACCAATGCAGGACTGCAATACTCCTACGACTTTAAGATCAACAACTACTGGCACGTGCGTCCCGGCGTGCACATTAACTATACCCAGATGGGTATCGATTATTTCAAGCTTACATGGAACGACCAGCTGTCGTATTCCGGAACTTCGGGTGGAACGTTCGAACAACCCGGTGAGGAGGTGAAGGCAGATGTGGATTTTTCAAGCTCTGCACTGGTCTATTCCGACCGGTACTGGTTCGGATTTGCCGTGGATCACCTCCTCACGCCCAACTACGGGCTGTGGAACAACAATGCTGAATGGCCCATGAAATTCACGGTGTTCGGTGGTGCACAGGTCGTCAAACGCGGACAGCTCTTCAACCCAATCGACGAATCCCTGTCACTGGCATTCCTTTTCCGTCACCAGGACCTGTTCAACCAGCTCGACCTTGGTGTCTACTGGTACAAGGCCCCGCTGATGCTCGGATTGTGGTACCGCGGTATTCCTGTTGTAAGCATGGATCCGCGGGGTGATGCCGTTGCGTTCCTGGTCGGGTATAAGATGGATGACATCCGGGTTGGCTACTCCTACGATTTCACCATTTCCAACCTCGTATCCTCAACCGGGGGATCGCACGAAGTATCGATCGTATATGAGTTTTCAACAACCCGGAAAAAGAGCAAGCACAGAATGATACCGTGTCCGGAGTTTTAGGATCGAAATTGTATCTGCCTGGCCTAACTGTTTCTGTCTCCCGTAACTGTATCTGCCTGCTGTAATTGTTTCTACCTGAGGTAACTGTACCTGCCTACCGTAACTGTGTCTTCCTGCTGTAACTCTTTCTTTCTCCTGTAGCTGTATCTGCCTGCCGTAACTGTATCTTACTGCCATAACTGTTTCTCCCTGCTGTAACTGTTTCTCCCTGGCGTAATTGAATTTCCTTGCCTTCGCCGTATCTCCTTTTCACATCGTACCATTGAAAAAACATTGCATGATAATTGTATGTTTCATCGTTCAACTAAATTCCTATCTTTGTAGCCGAAAAAACACAATCGACAATACAGAAGTCCTCATAGTTTTCTGTTTAAAAAGAATTTAAGTAAAATATGAGGGTTCCACGGCAAAAGAAATATGTACACTATCTTATAAAAATAAATTTTAAAAAAGTCTATTACCAAATAAAACCGAACACCAGTGAAAAACATCAATTACATCATTAACGGTATTCTTGGAGCAGCAGTCATCGTGTTGTTTGTACTTCATTTTTCCGGGCAAACGGCTGAAGCGCCAGCACAGAAAAGTCCTGCTTCCGATACTACAACTGTAAAGCGTGACGGAAGCATTGCCTATTTCAAGATCGACAGTGTATTTGCCAACTGGGCGCTGTATCTTGATGTACAGGATAAGCTTTCAGCAAAACAACAGGAGCTGGAATCAGATTTTGAAAGCAGGTCACAGAGCTTCATGAAACGGGTTGAAGATGCACAGTACAAAATGCAGCGCGGACTCGTCACCAGGGCGGAGGCCGAAGAGCTTCAGCAGCAGCTTGCCCAGGAGGAGCAAAACCTGGCAGGATTGCAGAACAATTATGCTATGCAGCTGCAGGAAGAGGGCGTGGTTAAAAACCGCCAGATGATCGACAAACTCGAGCAGTTCCTTGAAGAATACAACAAAGGCAAAGGGTACAACTATATTTTCAGTTACTCCTTTGGCGGTAACCTTCTCTACGGTGACGATGCACTGGATATCACCCGCGATGTGATCGAAGGCATCAATGAAGCGTATCCTCCTTAAGAGAAATAGCACATGGGCTTTGCAGAAAGTTACCTGCAGAAGCATGCGATCGGGCAACCGCTGATCCCTTCAGCACCCGATCCTGAAATTCATAGTATTATCGCCCTACCGGCGTACAACGAATCCGGGCTCTTAACGTGCCTGGATTCGTTGTTTTTATGCGACCTCCCAGGACATCCGGCCGAAGTGATCGTGCTGATCAATTCCGGTGTACATTCACCCCCGGAGATCATCGACCTGAATCGCAAAACGCATGCGAAGGTCCTGGCGTGGTGCACTGCGCATCAGCGCCCCGGACTCACCTTCCACGCAGTACTCCTGGAGAATCTTCCCAAAAAACATTTCGGTGCCGGCCTGGCACGCAAACTGGTGATGGATGAAGCGGTCCGCAGGTTCAACCGGGTGGATCATGATGCGGGCATCATCCTCTCACTTGATGCAGATACCACGGTGGAGCAAAACTACCTACGGGAAGTCACCGGGCTGTTCGACCGTTCTCCCGATACAGATGGCTGCTCCATCCGGTTCGCTCATCCTGTCGGAGATGAAGAGAGCGGGAGAGTGGGAGATGAAAAGAGCAGGAAAGTGAGAAATGAGAAGAGCAGGAAAGTGAGAGATGAGAAGAGTGAGAATGAGAGTGAGCGTGAACTGTATCCTGAAGCTGTCTATGAGGCCATCGTGAATTACGAACTGCACCAGCGGTATTACCTGGAGGCGTTACGTTTCACAGGCTATCCCTACGCGTTTCACACCGTAGGATCCGCATTCGCCGTGCGCGCCCGTGCCTATTGCCGACAGGGCGGTATGAGCAAACGCCAGGCGGGTGAGGACTTCTATTTCATACAAAAGGTTGCCATGCAGGGAAATTTTTCCGAATGCAACAGCACCACCGTGCATCCCTCGCCACGTCCTTCCGACCGGGTCCCCTTTGGTACCGGTCCTGCCATTGCCAAACAGCTTGATCATCCCGGCGAATCCTTTCTCACCTATGCACCACAGCTGTTCCGGCACCTGCATGACTTTTACGCATTGATCCCGGACTTTTTTGCCCTTGATCCACCGGTCCGGGATGCCCAACAATCTGCTGCGCCTGGCACTGTCGAAGGAAATGATGCAAGAGCAGGGCGTTCTGCGCGACGTCAGTTAGGGACAGATCAGGGTCAACCAGGATCCCAGACAGCAGCCAAAACAATGCTCAACTCCCTCCCTTCCCTGCTGCAACACTACCTTGAAGCAACAGACTTCCTTCCGGCTCTCGCCGAGATCCAGGGCAATGTCGCCAGTGAACCGTCATTCCGACAGCGCTTCTACAGGAAATTCAATATGTTCTGGATCCTCAAATACCTGCATTTTGCCGGCGAACAGGGGGTGCACAAGGTGGAAGTGGGTGAGGCAGCCCGCGAATTGCTGTTGATGACGAGCGAAAAAAAGGATCTCCCGGATCCAACCCTCCGCGAACTGCTCGAAACCTACAGGAAAGTACAGGCAGTTCCATCGAAAAAATGATGTTTCCCGGATCTGTCCAGGTGCGCCTGGACATTCTGTACTTTCAGTGGATTTCACAAACCGGCAGTGACTGAATCCCGGCTTGCACCATCAACAGTCAGCTACCGCCAACATCCTTTTTAATGTACAAAAAAATGCAGTTCAAAAAAACCGGAACAGGGTTGGTTTTTAGTGTTGTACAATATCTTTTGCAACCATATCATACCGACTATATTTGCAAGAGAAAATCATTTAATACAGATAAATATGCCAAAAGGATTCTTCAAAGTACCGATCGCCAAAAACGAGCCGGTCATGAGCTATGCTCCCGGTTCACCGGAGCGTGCTGAACTTAAAAAAGAGATTGAAAGAATGCGGTCCGAAGTGATCGACATTCCCATGGTCATTGGTGGCAAGGAAGTGCGGACCGACAACACGGTTTCAGTGCACCCGCCCCACGATCGCAAGCACCTGCTGGGACATTTCCACAGGGGCGACGCGAGTCATGTGCAAATGGCCATCGAAGCAGCGCTTGAAGCCCGGAAAAAATGGTCGGAGATGTCGTGGGAGCACCGTGCATCGGTATTCCTGAAAGCAGCAGAACTGCTCTCAGGACCATACCGAATGAAGATGAATGCCGCCACCATGCTCGGCCAGTCAAAAAACGTGTTCCAGGCTGAGATCGACAGTGCCGCAGAGCTGGTGGATTTTTTGAGGTACAATATACAGTACATGACCGAGATCTATGAACAGCAGCCTTCCTCTCCTATTACGATCTGGGACCGCGTGGAATATCGCCCGCTGGAAGGATTTGTCTTTGCTCTCACCCCGTTCAATTTTACCTCCATTGCAGGAAACCTTCCTTCAGCGCCTGCAATAATGGGTAACACCGTTGTATGGAAATGTTCCAACACCCAGGTATATTCTGCCAAGGTGATCATGGATATCTTCCGTGAAGCAGGATTGCCCGAGGGTGTGATCAACCTGGTGTTTGTATCCGGACCAGTTGCCGGGAACGAGATCTTCGCACACAAAGATTTTGCAGGAATCCATTTCACCGGATCCACCGAAGTGTTCCAGAACATCTGGAAGACCATCGGGAACAACATTCACCTCTACAAATCCTACCCGCGGATCGTTGGAGAGACCGGCGGCAAGGACTTCGTGTTTGTCCACCCGACGGCAAATATGGACCATGTGGTCATTGCGCTGGTGCGTGGTGCTTACGAATACCAGGGACAAAAATGTTCCGCAGCTTCACGGGCATACATTCCCGCAAGCGCATGGGATGAAGTAAGTAAGAACCTGGAAAGCACCATTAAAGGAATTAAAATGGGACCACCAGAAGATTTCACCAACTTCTTCAACGCGGTGATTGATGAAGCTTCCTTTGATAAACTGGCGGGCTATATCGACCGGGCGAAATCAGACAAAGACGCGGATGTGATTATCGGTGGTGAGTATGACAAATCAGAAGGATTCTTTATCGAGCCCACCGTGATCCTGGCGAAAGACCCGAAATATGTGACCATGGAAGAGGAGCTGTTCGGACCTGTGCTGACCATCTATGTGTATGATGATGACAAGATTGAGGAAACACTGGATGTGCTGAATGATACTTCCGTTTACGCACTTACAGGAGCGATCTTCGCACAGGACCGGTATGCTATTGAATACATGTCGAAGAAACTGGTGGACTGTGCAGGAAATTTCTACATCAACGACAAGCCTACAGGCGCTGTTGTGGGACAACAGCCATTCGGAGGAGCTCGGGGATCCGGTACGAACGACAAAGCTGGATCATTGTTGAACCTCATCAGGTGGGTCTCCGCGAGAACCATCAAAGAGGAATTCGTGCCTCCACAGGATTACAGGTATCCGTTCATGGATGAAGCGTAACCGCAGAGCAGCACAGAACAGCACAGAGCGAAATTCAGCGTGGCCTTATATATTGAAAACCGACTGTAACGCGGGCGGTTTTCTATTCTAATATAGCTGTACGTCGGTAAAATTATTCCTCTACCACCACGAAGATATCCTCTTTCGGTTTCTTCATGTAGTATTGTTCCCTGGCAAATTTTTCCAGGTTACCGTCATCCGTGGTGAGCTCATGCAACCGCGCAGAGTCGCGCTGGATCTGGTTAAGGTAATATTCCTTCTCCCGCTGCATATCCTTGTAGTTCCTGGATAACTGCAGCCGGTCGGTGAGGTTATATTGACTGAAGAATGAGATCCAGACAGTAAAAGCGACAAGCGTAATCACATACTTGTTCTTCAGGTAGGGCCATATGAACTTCCAGAAAGATCTCATGGCGTAAAAATAGTGATTTTAATCCTGCAGTAACAAGGGAAGTTTTGAACAGCATCCACCAATGACCGTATCCAGGAGGCATTCCATTCCAGTAGACATAAGGTCAGCATCAACGCGACGATGCGTATGATTAGAACACCTGGATTGGGTGTTGGAGCAGCGACAGGTGTGACCAGCATACCCCAGGCAGTGCACGATGGAGCAATGCATTATTGACCAGGCTGCTACCGCGCCAGCACATTAATGATCTCGCCGTAGTAGAACCTGTGAAAGTCGTTCTTCGGATAGTTTTTCTTCACAATTTCGGGACGAAGGAAATGGTCTGCCTTCATGTCGTCCTGGTAAATCTTCCTGCATTCCAGCACCAGGCGCGCCTGTTCAAAATAGATGTTTCCTGAATCTGTCTCCAGCGGGATTAGCCCGGTCTCATTGATCTTGTCGTGGTCCCGTCCCGATTTCGTGCCACAGAACTGCAGGATCTTCCGGTCCTTAGCTTCAAAAAAACTGAGTGTATAGGCATCATGCTCATTTGCAAAATTATATGTGTACCGCTGCGGCCTGATGTAGCAAATGGCCACCGGGAGGTTCCACATGATGCCCAGGTGTCCCCAGCTTGCGGTCATGGTGTTCACATGGTCACGGGTTCCTGCTGTGATCAGCATCCAGTCCTTGTCCATCATCTTAAATACGTTGTCGTCGATGTCGAATGGTGAGATTTTTTTAAACATACACTATTATTTTGGGGATTTCCGATTTTTTTTGGGTGACTGGCCTTTCTTTGGTGCCCCGGTGTTCTTTTTTGAACCTATACGCGGTGAGGCCCCGTCACTCCTGGCTGATCCGGTTCCCTTTGATGATCCGGTTCCCTTTGATGATAAGGTTTTCTTCTGTACTGTACCGGTTTTATTTGGACTGGTTTGCTTCCGCGGCCTGGGGGTCCTCCGGGGTTGTTCATTCAATGCACGTTTCCTGACGAAGGCGTACAACACAAGCAGCACCGACATGAAAGCGGCGATACGTGCCAGGAAGTCACCATGTTTTACATAAAACGTAATGTGGTCATTGGCATTCAGCGTTCCCTTCATGGCATCCCGCTCCCACCAACCGATCCGCTGCAACTCCACGCCGCGCTGATCGATCAGGCTGCTGATCCCGGTATTGGCCGACCTGGCAATGCTGCGCCTGGTCTCGATGGCACGTAAACGGGCAAAGCTGTTGTGCTGCTTATGACCAGGCGTATTTCTCCACCACCCGTCATTGGTGATGATGAAGATCAGGTTGGCTCCCTTTTCGTAAACGTATTCAGTCACATATTCTCCGAAAATGGATTCCCAGCAGATGACCGGGGCCACTTTCAGTCCATCCTGCGGTGATACAAATACGCCCCGCTCTTCCTGGGTGCCATGACTCCGCGTGATACCCCCGAGATTCACCGTGATTTTCCGAATAAAAGAGGACCTGTTGAAAGAGGGCATCCACTCTGCACCGGTTACCAGTAAAGACTTATGATACATCTGTATATTCCCTGTCCGGTCGAGTTGCAACGCACTGTTATATGTATCGTAGAAATATGAGCTGTCTCTTACCGGCTTGGCAGTTTTTGAAAGCGAATCCCCTGGTTCATAGCGCTTCGCGGTCATAGCCCCGATAATAAATTTTACCTTGGGATAATCCTTGATCAACCCATATAGCTTGTTGAGTTCCGGGCTTCGGTCCATGGTATGGTGCCAGGTGTATCCGCTGATAAATGTTTCAGGACCCACCACGTAATCGGTCGACTCTGTCACCAACGAACGGGCCTCCTCTAAAAGATAGGCGGTCTGTTCAGATTGTGGCATATCGATGAATTTCATGTAGGGATCGATATTGGGTTGAAGGACCACAATTTCGTATGGACGATATTCCTCTTCGTAAGTATGGTACCGCACGAGAGAAATAATTACAGGAACCAGCAGAAATCCAAATGCCCAGCTGATCCTACCCCGGTTGGCCCGGAAGGTGAATTTTTTCCGAAGTCCCTGCAACACCTGGAACAGCAGGATGTTCATCACCAGCACCCAGAGACTGCCCCCCAGCGTACCCGTAATCTCGTACCACTGGATGAACCGGATGTCATTGGCAAAGGCATTCCCGAAAATGATCCACGGGAAATTCACCTGTACATTCAAAAACAGGAACTCGAACGCGAGCCAGAGGGTGATCAGTGAAAGGTACCCCAGCCGCGGACCTGTGTGTCTTTTTACATAATGAAAGAACATGAACGGGACGGTCATGAACGTTGTATTCACGATCAGCGCTGCAATGATCCCGATCGCCACCGCATGCCTTACCCACCACACCGTGAGGGCTGTGAAGAGTATAAAAGTGAGCACGACATACCAGGTAAGGGACGTTGTTTTGTTCTTTGCCCGCCGCTGGTAATGATCCTCTTCGACCATGAGCAGGGGGATCAGTGCAATAAACATGATGAACCCTGTGCCCCACTGAAAGTAAGCCGGCGCCAGCAACACACCACTAAGAACAGATAAAAAAATCCGGGTAATTCTAGACATAATATTGTATCTGACTACAAATATAACGTAATTTGAGGGGAATATTTTGTACTATATTTGTTCGTATGGAAAAGACGGGTAAACTTATCGAGACCGATGAACTGATCCGGTCGGCGCGTCTCAAGAAGTTGGGAGGCGGCGGAGTGGCGAAGGTAATGATGAACCTGCTGCGCATCAATAAGCTGAACAAGTTGTACGAGGAACTCAGGGACGAGAAGGGCATTGATTTCATTGACAAGCTTATCGAAAAACTGGAATTGGATTACGAGGTGCGTGAGGATGAGCTGAAGCGTATTCCCCGTGAAGGACCATTCATCACGGTCTCCAATCACCCTTTCGGAGGTGTTGACGGAATGCTGCTGATCAAGGTCATTTCCGGCATACGGCCGGATATCAGGATCATGGCCAACTTTCTTATGCAACGGATCGATCCCGTTGCTGAATTCTTTTTGCCCGTCAATCCATTCGAAAAACGCAAAGACAGGGCATCGAGCCTGGCAGGCATCAAGATGGCCATCCAGCATGTCCAGGAAGGAAAGGTACTGGGCCTCTTCCCTGCCGGGGAAGTCTCCAGCTACAACCAGGATAATTTCGGAAAGACCGACAGGCAATGGCAGACCTCCGCCATTAAGATGATCCGCAATGCAAAGGTACCCGTGGTGCCGGTATACTTCGAAGGGACCAATTCCAGGATCTTTCACATTCTCGGACTGATCCACCCTTCGCTGCGCACTGTGAAGCTTGCCTCTGAAATGTTCAACAAGAAACACCGGAAGATCCGCATCCGTATCGGCCATCCCATCACTGTGAAGGAACAAGATGAATTTACCGACCTGGCCCGCTATGGCAGGTTCCTGCGTGCCAAGACCTACTCGCTTGGCTCAGCCCTGGAGGTAAAGCGTTTTTTCCTGCCCAGGTTCAAAAGGGTAAAGAAGCCCGAGCCCATCGCCCCGCCGGTGGCACCTTCAAAGATCCGTCATGAAATAGAATTATTACGTAGAGATGAAGATGCATTGCTCTTTTCAAACAACACGTTTGAGGTGTACTGTACCGCTTCCACACGGATCCCATTTATCATGAATGAGATCGGTCGCCTGCGTGAAATCACATTCCGTGGGGTGGGAGAAGGAACCAACCGGTCGATGGATCTGGATGAATACGATCTCTATTACCACCAACTGTTCGTCTGGGATGCACAGGAGGAGCAGATCGTAGGAGCCTACCGCGTCGGGATCGGTAAAGACATCCTTCAGAGGTACGGTGTAAGGGGATTTTATGTCCACAGCCTGTTCAGGATGCAACGTGGATTCAAAAAAATCCTGCGCCAGTCCATGGAGCTGGGGCGCTCGTTCATCAGGGAAGAATACCAACGCAAGCCGCTGCCGCTGTTCCTGCTCTGGAAGGGGATCCTCTATTTCCTGATCAAGAACTCGGAGTACCGCTACCTGATCGGTCCGGTAAGCATCAGCAACCGTTTTTCAGAGTTTTCCAAATCAATGATCATTAACTATATTCGTAAAAATTACTACAACAGGGACCTGGCCAGGTACATTCGTCCGCGGACCCGTTACAATGTGCCGGGATACAATATCGATGAGGATATCATCCTGGAAAGTGCCGACAATCTTCAGAAATTCGATCATTTTATCGATGATGTGGAAACATCGGGCTACAAGATGCCGGTGTTGCTGAAACGCTACCTGAAGCTGAATGGAAGAATCATCAGTTTCAACGTGGATCCAAAATTCAACAATGCGCTGGATGGTTTGCTGATCCTGGACCTGTTCGATGTCCCGGTGGAAACCATCGCCTCACTCTCCAAAGAGCTGAATGACCAGACGATTTTGGAACGGTTTGAAGTGGGTAAACTGGTTCGGGGACATTTCTACAGGGAGGATAGCTGATACTTATCCACCTCCTTCACCGACCGCATGAGGTTGCCCGAGACTAGGAAGCTGCACTTGCTTTTTCCACCTGTTTCATTACATGCATGAGGTTGCCCGAGACTACGAAGCTGCACTTGCTTTTTCCTCCTGTTTTATCACGAGCATGAGGTTGCCCGAGACTACGAAGCTGCACTTGCTTTTTCCACATCCTTCATCACGCGCATGAGGTTGCCGGACCAGATCTTTTCGATCTCTTTTTTCGAATACCCACGACGGACCAGCTCAATGGTAATGTTGTTCATCTCTGAAACGTCGAAGCATCCTTCCACACCGCCGCCGCCATCGAAATCCGTACCGATCCCAACGTGGTCGATCCCGGCTACCTCAACGATATGATCAATGTGATCCACAACATCCGAAACGGTCGCCAGCTGCTGCGGGAAGTCCACATCCACCTGGTACCAATCGACCAGGAATGCCTCCTTGCCCAGGTCATCCAGTTCATAATAATTGCCGTGCTTTTCATAAACTGCCTGGCGTGCAGAATCCCTCAGGGGATTTGGGTCGGGGGTTTTTACATATGCACTTAGAATACACATCTGGATCACGCCGCCATTTTCTTTCAGCTCCAGGAGCATCTCATCTGACAGGTTCCTGGGATTGTCGCAAAGTGCCCGGGCGCAAGAGTGCGAGGCAATGATGGGTGCGCGCGACTGTTCAATCACATCGTAAAACGAGGCATCGGAAGCGTGCGATACATCGATCATGATACCCATCTCGTTCATGCGCGACACCACTTCTTCACCAAAGGGTGAGAGTCCGCCATGTTCAACGGTATCGGTGGATGAATCGCATATATCGTTGTTGTATGAATGACACAGGGTTATGTACCTTATACCTTCATTATAAAATGAATCCACCAGGGAGAGCTCCTTCCCGATGGGATACCCGTTCTCCAACCCCAGGAATATCGCATGCTTGTCCTGCTTTTCAATCTTCCTGAACTCCTCCGGATTCACCGCGATTTCCAGTTGACCGGAATACCTCGATACCGTGGAGCGAATGGAATCTATAATTTCCCCTGCTTCCAGTAATGCCTTCCTGTTCCCCTCCGGTGTGCGTTCCTCCTGACCGATAAACACGGCAAAGAACACTCCATCCAGACCACCTTCTTTCATCCGGGGAAGATCCAGTTTATTACGCCCGCCTTTGTCATCATGCCTTTCGCCGAACCTGAATCCCTCGCGGGTCAGCCACATCGGTGTGTCCACATGACTGTCCACCGTGAGAGCATTCCTGTGTATACGGTTGGCTTTTTCTTTCAGCTTTTCTTCGCTCAGGGTACAGGAAGGGAGTGAAACAATGATTGCCAACAGCAAAAACACGGGGGTGCACGAAACCAGCAAACGGGTGCATGTAAGCAGGAATGTATTAAGATTCCGTAGTAATGAGTCACGTTGCAGCAGAACGGGACTATGCTTCAAAAGTAAGGAGCTACGTTGCGAAAGAAAGGTATTCCGCTTCAGTAGTAAGAAGCCACGTTGCAGCTTGAAGAGGTGTCGTATCATTTTCGGTTAGTTTTAAAGATCCTAAAACTAATAAAAAAGCGGGAAAGATGAAGCGTTCAGAGAAATGCTCCCGGTGATGGCGGCAGATTCATCAGAAGCGGCAACAATGCCTGTTACGAGAATGATTATTTACACAATCAGGGTGGTATTTGCAATGGTACCAGGCACTATTCAAAATGCCGTACAGACG
>CAYOSB010000013.1:0-1805 GCA_964406495.1 uncultured Bacteroidaceae bacterium
CTGAGGAGCTGCCGCTTGGTTCATCGACTTTGATACCGATAAAGTGCGGATCGCCATTGAGATTATTGTGATCGAAATAGCCGAAGTAGAAGGTACCATCAAAATTGTCATTCTCCAACCTGAAATTCCCCGAAAGTTCCAGGGTTTTCGTCCTGTCGAGTGTCCCGATAACCGTATCGGCAAAATAGCTGTAAGCATCTCTACGGGCTATAATTCCACCTATCGCACCTTCTGTTCCGGGGCCCAGCACAACGTCGGTATCTGCCCAGCCGTAATTGTTCGGACTTGTTGTGTTACCGATCCCTGTCCATCCGTTTGCCGTGGTAGAGGCTTCCGTGTCGAAGGACTCGGTGACTTCGCTGTAGGTAAGGTTATCGAAATAGCAGTTTCCGGTTTTATCGTCCCTGTCGGACAATCCTCCGGCCAGCAGGCCAAAGGCTGTGAAGGTTCCGGTGCCGGGTCCTGCAGTGACGTTAACGTCAACTCCTGCCAGTGTGCCGGTGAGCGTACCTGAGCCATCTGCGTTACCGGTCCAGAGCAGGTTGAAGGTCAGCGTTGTGTCCTGGGCCAGGTTGATCGTGCCCGAACCTTCCCCGCCATCACCGTTCACCCGGGCATAGCCCCTGAAGGGATCTGAGGAGCTGCCGCTTGGTTCATCGACTTTGATACCGATAAAGTGCGGATCGCCTGTGAGATTATTTTGATCGAAATAGCCGAGGTAGAAGGTGCCATCAAAATTGTCATTCTCCAACCTGAAACTCCCCGATAGTCCCAGGGTTTTCGTCCTGTCGAATGTCCCGATAACCGTGTCGGCAAAATAGTTGTAAGCATCTCTACGGGCTATAATTCCACCCATCGCACCTTCTGTTTCGGAGCCCAGCACAACGTCGGTATCTGCCCAGCCGTAATTGTTCGGACTTGTTTTGTTACCCATCCCTGTCCATCCGTTTGCCGTGGTCGAGGCTTCCGTGTCGAAGGACTCGGTTGTCTGAGCCATCAGATTGGCTGTCACTACCACAGAAAACAGAAAAACAAAAATTTTTGTCATAACTTTCCATTTTTTTGTGTAATTGTCTTCCATAATTATTGAATTTAAGTTAGAAGTTTTTGCGTTTTGAAGATGTTTCGATCAGGAATTCATTTTAGATGTGATTAACATCAATTAAGATTATCATTAAACTCTAAAAAACGCAGTTAATAAATATTTATAGTTCAGTTACTCAAATGTAGGCTATACTGTAAATAAGGTGTTACAACAATATTCTTGTTTAGTGATAGTATTTTATTAATCTTAATTTCTTGTTTTTGGAGTAACTACAGGCATTTTAGGAGTAGGTTCACATGTTCAGTTTTAAATGGGCAGAAGCCTGCCAGTCCATGCCATTTCAATCAGATAGCCATACAACGAATTACAAAGCCCGTATTGCAGGGTATTGATGCATCAAAACCCAGGTTCACCGGACGCCTTACCATGCCTGTCCCAATAGGCGGTCCAAATGTTAAAATGATTCTGCTGATTGTTCCTTAAGCTGTAATATCCTTATAGGATCCTGTTGATCAACCTTTCAACAGCGTCGCTGACAGGTTCCATCTCCGGGAATGCAGCGTGCAGCCGGCGAATGATCTCGTCCGTGGCGAGCCGCTCCTGCAGGCTGATAAAGCCTTCAGCAATGAGGTGCTCCTCCAGCTCATTAATTTTATTCTCCCTGAAGCCGGGGACCTCCTTGTTTTTTAGAGCGTGGATCAACTCCAGCGGATCGTTGTCGAGTCGTTCCAGCAGTTGGTTTACTTCATCGATGAAGGTG
>CAYOSB010000013.1:1815-31279 GCA_964406495.1 uncultured Bacteroidaceae bacterium
GACTGAACGCCGTGCTTCCGGCGTACATGCTCACGGCCAAGGGTCCGTGATCCATGCAGTTGGTTTACTTCATCGATGAAGGTGGATGAAACTGCCCCGGAACGTTCCAGTACGACGATGTCGATCGGCTGAGGGCGCCCCTGGCGGTAGAGTGCGATGAAGGCCTTCAACAACCGCAGGTGCAATTTCAACCTGACGAGCAGGCTGTCAGTAAGTCCGGGTACACCCCCACCATGCTCCACAAAACTGCTAAGCTGTCCCCAGCTCCTGATGTTCCGTTTCAGGCATTCGAACAGCACCGTTGTATCTTCTATAATATACCAAAGGTGGATCTGCTCCACCTCCTGTGTAAGCGGATCGAATCGTTCCACAGCGATTGCCCGACCGTAAGCCTCGTGCGACATGCTGCCCGGCTCGGGAACTTCCTGAAAGAATTTCACGGGTTTACGCTTTGAATCCCTCGCCGCGGCCCCAAGGTCGTCCCGGGCTTCAGTCTCCCTGGACCCTGAATTGCTTCCATGGGCTGAATCGTTCCCGTTTTCAGGCCTGCCTTCACTTGCGGACCTGTTCATGCCAGTTGCCCTGCTATGCTTTAATTCAGCCCCAGCACCTTCAGCATCGGAACCCGCACCCCCGGCACCGACTGCTCCGGCGTCCCCCGTTGTGTTTCCTTTTCTGCCGGTTTCTTGTGTATTGGCTCCTGCTGAAACAGCCTTCCCAAGCAATATATTGAACCCGGCAAGTTCACTGCTGAATGTTCTTTTTAGTTTTCAAGTGCAGCCTGCAGCGCATCACTGTTCTCCCGGTGCTGCTGCCACTTCTGCACCTGTACAACGAACCAGTAAAGTCCTGTATAATTTTTCAGATCATCTTCCGGCAAATCCGGCAATCCCTTTAATTTTTCGCGGAGCTGATCAGCGGTCTGTGCGACCTCATCGAGGGCAGGATGAAGTGTGATGGGTTGCTGATAATGTTACAACCGGATTAGAAATCGCACTGGCACTTCAAATGAATGTCGCAGATCAAACAGGTGCACGAACTAATGCTGTAAATTGGCTTCCTGAAGGCGGATATAGCAACAGTGGTAATTGGGGTGGACTTGAACTTGCTGGAGCAGTTGGAAGTGAAACCTCTGTAGCAGCAGGAAATTTGAATATATATCCCTCTGTTACCAATGGTCTGCTATATATTGAGATGCAGAACTTGAAATCTGTAGAGATCTTTGATGTATCTGGCAAGGTGATTTTTTCCAGGAAATTTTCTGACCAGGCTTAAAGGCCCTGGAGAAATAATAATATTTAAAGTCTATGTGCATTGAGAATATGTGTCAATATCAGAACAGGTTCTTTTTTATTAAGATCATGCAGGATAATATGCTTGTTAAAAAGCGGGCATTCACTGCAAATAATCCTTATTAATATTAAATTGTGATTTGTCGGGAATGGAAAAAACACGGAATAAACCAGATAAACAAGTAGTATTATCCTTCAGGGAAAAGGTAGGATATGGATTCGGTGATGCGGCTGCATCCATGTTCAGGAAACTGTTTTTTATGTACCTCCTGTTCTTTTATACCGATGTGTTCAGGCTGCCAGCCGCAGTTGTAGGTACGATGTTTTTAGTCACAAGGATTTGGGATGCAGCCAACGACGCGATCATGGGAATGATCGCTGACCGTACCCGTTCACGCTGGGGCAAGTTCAGGCCTTATATCCTATTCCTCGCAATACCTTTTGCGCTCTTCGGGGTCCTTACATTTTCAACCCCGGATCTGGGGCTCCAGGGGAAAATTATTTATGCATAAAGATTTGGCAAGAAGCGTACTTTTTTCTTTGCAATGGTCATTGCTGCCTCGTTAAGTCTTGTCTTCTATTTACTGACTATGGAACAACTGGTACTGATTTTCCTTTTGCAATTTCTGATCAGCATGTGTGCCGGTAACATTTTTCCACTTCTTTGGAGCATGTTCGCCGATATTGCTGATTATTCTGAATGGAAAACGGGCAGGCATGCCACCGGGTTAATTTTCTCTTCATCCTCCATGTCTCAAAAGATGGGATGGACCCTTGGTGGAGCTTTGACCGGTTGGCTGCTCGCATTCTTCGGATTTGAGGCCAATGTTGTGCAGAGCGAGGAGTCTTTAAATGGAATCAGGATGATGATGAGTATTTTTCCGGCCATAGGTGCACTGCTGTCGGCAGTCTTGATTTACAGGTATAAATTGAGCGATGCATTTATGCAGCGGGTCATAAAGGAACCTGCCGGAAAAAGAGAGGCTACTGAAGATTAAACAAATCAATTTCTTTCATGATTACTGGCTACCTGCCGGCTATTATTTTTGAATGGAAACGGGAGTATGGCACAGGTTCAGACCTCTCAGTGGTACCGGTAGGATGGGGAATCATACAGGCTTTCAGGGAGAAGACCGGGAAGAGTCCGACGGAACTAAGGAAACACCGGAGTTGAACCCAACAGAATATAATTTTGATGATATTCAACTTCAGGTATTTGTCATACTAAAGACGATTGCTTTGTAATTCCTCCTGATGATTTAAAAATGTTGTTTCAAACAGATAAGTTCCGGATCCCCTGGTTAGTCTCAGGTAATGATAGTTGGTCCCGGGTGATTCTATTATTGCTTCCGGATGTGCTTTTTTTCCGTTGACGCTCAGGTCAAATCCAGTTGCAGGAACATGGATTTCCGAAGTGGAGTTGACAGGTATAATGACCTTTAGTTTTAGTTTATTATCGGCAACTGACCACTCGGAAATAATCTTCCCGAAAGGGGAATCATGACTCGCCTTAACATTATTCATTTTGCCAAAAGGGTGTGGTTTCACGATAAATTTTTTGAAACCCGGCTCTTCCGGATCCAGGTCAATCCCGGCCACCTTACTGTAAAGCCAGTCACCGATGGCACCGTAAGCATAATGGTTGAATGAGTTCATGCCGGCATTCTGGAAGGTTCCGTCGGGTTTGATCCCGTCCCACCGTTCCCAGATGGTGGTGGCTCCTTTTGTCACGGGGTAGAGCCACGAAGGGTAGTCTTCCCGGTAAAGCAGCTTATAAGCCTCCGCCAGGTGTCCGAATTTTGTGAGTACATGGCAGATATCTGCCGTGCCCAGGAACCCGGTGGTAATATGACCGAATTTGTTCACGTCATCTGCCAGTCTTTGCGCGGCACTTGCTTCCAGTTCTTTGGGAAAAAGTCCGAATGTAAGTGCCACTACGTAGGCGGTCTGTGTATTGGATGCGATCCTTCCATTGGGAGTGATATATTCGTTTTTGAAGGCCTCCCTGATCATGTTCAATAAGGATGCATACCTGGCAGCATCGCCTGTTTTATCAAGAGTAGTGGCTATCTGCTGAATGAGATTGGTCGAATAACAGAAATAGGCAGACGCCAGGAGGTCCTTGTCGGTCGTTGCGCCGGGATAATCTGAACGTGTAGTGGCATAAGCCAGCCAGTCGCCGAACTGTCTGTCTTGGGGCCTCCAGAGATAGCTGTCACCAGCTTCGTTGATCATATACTCCACCCATTGCTTCATGCTTTCATACTGCTGTGCCAGGATCGTGGTATCCCCGTAATACCGGTAAACAGTCCAGGGAACGATCACTGCGGCATCAGACCATCCATGGGCACCTCCACGTCCCAGTACATTGGGGATGACATGTGGTACGGAACCATCGTCGTGCTGGTCGGCCGCGAGGTCTTTCAGCCATTCCGTATAAAAACCTGCACAATTCATGTTGAAAGAGGCTGTGGGAGCGAACACCTGTGCATCGCCGGTCCAGCCGAGTCGCTCGTCTCTTTGCGGACAATCGGTCGGCACGTCAAGGAAATTTCCTTTCTGTCCCCAGATAATATTATGCTGCAGCTGGTTGATCAGTTCGCTATTGCAGCTGAAGGATCCTGTTCTATCGAGGTCGGTATGGAGGACGATACCCGTCAACATGTCGGGAGTGACTTCTCCGGGGTACCCCGAGACCTTGACATACCTGAATCCCATGAAGGTGAATGTTGGTTCCCAGGTCTCTGTTCTGCCCCCTTTGCAGGTATAATTGATCTCTTGCGCGGCCCGGCGGAGGTTTTCAGTATAAAAATTACCGTCTTTGTCCAGGACCTCAGCATGTTTCAGCGTGATGGTTGTCCCGGCGGGCGCGTTCACGGAGATTCTGCACCATCCAACCATGTTTTGACCCATATCGATCACCGTATCCCCTGCGGGGGTAAAGAATATACCTGACGGACGGATTTCGTTGATCTGCCGAACAGGTGGAGCATCAGGCGCCGTGATGATATGCTTTGGTTGGTTAGCTACAGTAGTTGCGGTCCATTCCCGGTCGTCGAATCCAAAGGCGTTCCATCCGGGCTGTTCCATCCGGGCATCATAGGTTTCACCAAAATAGATTTCGGATTTCCTGATTGGGCCGGCAGATGATTTCCAGTCGTCCCCGGTTTCAACAATCTGCCTGGTACCGTCGGTATAGACAATTTCGATCTGTCCCAGTACATCCAGGTGGTCTATATCAGCCTCTTTCCGGTTGTTTGGATAAAAGGCGCGGTACCAGCCATTCCCCAGTATGATCCCTGCGGCATTTCCGCCAGCCTTCAGCAACTGTTTGATGTCGTATGCCTGGTATAAGATCCTGTTTTGGTAGCTGGTCCACCCTGGGGTGAAAAGCTCATCTCCTACTTTTTTGCCGTTCAGGTAGCATTCATATAGCCCCAGGCTTGTGATATAGAGTCTTGCAGAGGCGATCTCTTTTTCGATGGTGAATTCCTTTCTGAAGAGGGGGCCGGGATAGCTGTACTGATCGAATTGTATTGTGGTCCTCATCCAATCCGCGGTCCAGTCGGACGGTTCCGGCAGTCCGGTTTCGAAGAAAGCGGGTTCGGACCATTTGGATGCCTTGCCGCTCTTGTCCCAAATGCGAACCTTCCACCAGCAGCGCATGCGGGATGTGAGTTTTTTACCGTTGTAGGGTACCAGTATGCTCTGGGAAGTTTCCACTTTGCCCGTATTCCAGAGGTCGGCCTTTCCGGGTTTCAGCAAGGCAGGGGAACTGGCAACGATGATTTCGCAGGCTGACTGGTAGTTTCCGGGCTCATCCGAGATGATCTTCCAGGAAAGTCGGGGAGTTGTTGTATTGAGCGCGAGAGGATTAGAGAGGTGTTCGCATTTTAAATCTTTCACTTCGGGTTTAGCTGCATGGAGAGATGCTGAGGTGCCGGCCAGGAGGAGGATCAATGCGGCGGATTTCAGGTATTTTATCATTGTTGTTTTTTTTTGGCATAGTATCATGGCAAGATAATAAAAACAGGTTCAATACATGTGATCTTTTTTAATATGAAAAGATATATTTTCTTCTTTTGTCTTTGCCTCCGTTGTAATTAACTTGCTCAATGATTAAGGATTCACTGTTTTTTTGTCGCCGGAACTTCTTCGAGGACTGGTGATGCTCAGGAACCCTGCTGTTCAGATAATCCCGCCTCCATCAGTACAGGAATTTTTTTCTCAGGTCTTTGATCTGTACTTCGTTGATCGGGTTCAGATTACCAATCGGATTGCTCAATGTCAGTGATTTGGCGCTAAATTCAGCCACCTCCAGGCGGTCAAATGTGTTCAGGATCTTATCGCCTGTAACCAGCACGGAGTCATTGGCGATAATCACCGCCGGGGTGTTCTCCCCGATGGTGTCCAGGATCCGCCGGTCGCCCCTGAAGTGGGATCCGAATTCCATCACCGGCACATCCTGCAGGAAGATCCAGCTTTCGGGGATGGTCCGCACATCAAACTTTTGTCCGGTCACACTGAAGGCCATCAGGTAGGGTGACTGTGTGAGGATGATGGAGTTAATATGCGGATTTTTCTTATAGATCTCCTGGTGGAGCCAGACAGCACGGCTGGGCAGCTTGCCGGGTTCCCGCTTTTCGTCCTTTATCTGCACGATATCTTCCCGGGTGATATCCCAGCGGGATACATTGGTGGGGGTGATGAGGAAATTGTTATCTCTCCAGCTTACAGATACTGTGCCGTAGGAGCTGATCATCAGGCCCTGTTCGCAGGCGCGCCTGACAATTTTCACGATCGATTCCCTGATCTCCCGTTCATCGGAAGGGTATTCCACCTTGTCCAGCTCGGGTTGAAGGTGCGGGATCTGGGCTTCGAATTCACGGATTATATCATCCTTGAGATAGACAGGCTCGCCGATGGTTTTGCCATGAATAATCGTTCTGCCGCAGAATTCCAGCGTCTCGAACCTGCTGAAGGCATCCTGCAGGTCGGAACCTCCAACCACGATTCCGTGGTTTTCCATGATCACAGCGTTGTATTTGTCCTTAAAAACCCTGGAGATGCTTGCTCCCAGTTCTTCACTGCCCGGCAAGGCGTATGATGCTTACCCGATGGGTCCGCATATATTTTTTGCCTGCGGGATCACGTTGGTATCGGGAATTTGTCGTACAATGCTGAAGGCGACCAGTCCGGGAGGATGCGCATGAATGATCGCGCGGATATCCGGCCGGTTTTCGTAGATTGCCCGGTGAAAGGGGAACTCCGAACTGAGCCTGTGTCGGCCTTCAACAGTGCCATCCTTCCTGACGCAAACGATATCGCTTCTTCTCAGCGATCCCTTATCAATGGCCGAGGGGGTCACCCAGATATCGCTGTTCTCGTCGATCAAGGAGATGTTCCCACCGGAAGTGGTCGTGAGTCCGCGTTTGTAAATCCTGCTGATGGCCAGGATCACCTGGTCGCGGGGGTGCATCATGGTTGGGTCGAGGTTCATTCTCTTAGATTTAATTATTCTGAAACTTGCCTGGTGAAGTCAGCCTGTTGGATTAATGGCTCCTGCAATTGCAGTCCCAGGTCGGGCTTCAGGTTCTGTCTGTTGCCGATGGCATCATAAACGACCATGGCAGCACCCAGCGCCGTGGCATTGTCGACCTCGGAGGTGTAGATGTTTTTTTCCGGATAGAGGGTGGCCAGGTACCTGGTATAAATCTCATTACGGGCAAATCCGCCGGAGATATAGATTTCTTTAATGTTATCATTTTCCGGTATAACCATATCAATGTATTGCTTGTTGAGTAGTGTAAGGTCCATCACCAACTGGTGGTAAGCCTCTTCATAGCTGCTGAAGTCGCCCGGATCCACTTCGTGGTCGATATGGTTTTCCGGAATACCGTTCTCAAAGAACTTCCGGCCTTTTTCTGCAATCATTACAGCGATTTCTGTGTTGGGACTTACCAGCTTGTAGCTATCGTCCGCTGTCTTGAAATATTCGTTGAGCCGTTGTAGATTCACATCGTGGATATGTCCCATGAAAAGCATGGATGATTTGACCGGTTTACCTGAGATGCTCATATATGACAGGCATCCGTTTTTCAATTCCTCTTTGGTAAGTGGTTCATAGTTATAGGGATTCATCGTAATGCACCAGGTACCGGTGGAGAGGAGTATGAATTTTTCGGGGCTGGAGATGATGTAGGGCGCCAGTGAGGCAGAGCTGTCGTGGATGCCGATCCCGGTGACCGGTCCTCCGGGCTGACCGTACAGCGGAAAAGTTGTAGATACCGCTCGTGGTTCAGGCAGCGTGATTCCCTCTTCCGCCAGCCAGTTGTGGTATTGCATCTTGTCAAAATTCCACGTGGCTGTGTGGCAGCCGATATAAGTGTGTTCCGCGACGGGTTCTGCACCTGCGAGCCAGGCACAGTACTGGGGAAAGTTCAGGATGTGTTTCACCTTTCTGAATATTTCAGGACGTGTTTGTTTCATCCACAGCATCTGCATCCCGGTATTGAGGAATCCCATGGACGGGGATGCTGTTTTTCGCGAAAATTCTTTTTTTCCGCCGTGCTTCGTATAAAAACTGGTGGTTACATTTTCCGGCATGGTTTTCAGATAATTATAGAGAGGGGTGAGCCGGTTGCCTTCTGCATCGATATACATCACCGTTGCACCGTATGTAGTGAAATTCAAGGCTTTCAACTCAAATTCCGGATTTTCCATTATTGATTCCAGGGATGATCGGATCCACTGTTCGATCCGGCTGATATCGTCGCAGGCAAAACCTTCATCATCGTTGATCTCTTCAAATTTCTGCTCTTTTTGGTGCACAATGTTCAGGTGCTTGTCAAAGAGCAGGAGCTTTTTATTGGTTTTTCCAATATCGAATATGGCTATGACTTCTTTCATAATTATTGTGTTGTGTTAACCGTTTTTTGCTATTTTTCGCCGGTAGTTTTCTACTTCCCAGTTGTCAATGAAGGCAATCTGTTTGTCGGTCATGGGTTTGGCACCACCGAAATTTTCTGCCAGCCAGGCGATCTTCAGCATATCGAGGTACACTTCATACACCGTATCCACCGATTTTTCGTTTTCCTCCACGCCGACCAAGCCCCGGTTCTTGATGGCGATCACCCGTGGGGGATATCCGTGCTCGCGTTCAAATTCCAGGTATTCCTCATAAACCAGGTCAGAATCAGATTCACAGAACATGTAGTGTGACTTACAATAGACGATCTGGTCGGGTGTGAACGCGGTCTTAACAAGACTGAACGCCTGTTTATCAGTCACGAAATGGCTGATCATCTGGGAGCTGTAGCCTTTAACAGTGAGATCAGACGAGTACGAAAGCTCTTCGACGTATTCCTCCAGTCCGGCAGTTTCCGGTCCGGCAGCCTGCAGATCGGCCCCTTTAATCCCGGTAGTCTCCAAATTTGTGGAGGGGAGGGAATTACTGATCCTGGCGCTGAGTTTTTCGGTGATCTGTTCGTAGAGGCGGTCGATTTCATCGCAAGTTGGGGCTGATACAAAGACACCGTGGTTCTCAAGCAGAATGATCGCCGGTTCCTTCCCGAAGGTTTTCTTATATTCGCCGATCCGTTTCTCCAGCAGCTTGAAGAGGATGTAACCAGGGTCGGTGTATTCCACGTAGAGCGCCTCGTCGCCAAATAGTATTTTGGTTTCCTCGCGGCTGTTTACGGCGCACATCAGGGCGTTGACAAGTGTAGGGTGGGTATGGACGACGAATGTCTTTTCGATGAGGTTATGGAGAGATGTTTCCACCGAGGGACGTTTATCTTTCGGTCCGGCGATACACCGGTAGAGTTCCTCTTTGATCTCTGCCTCCCTTTTCAGGGGATCGCTGCTGTAACTTTTTTCAGAGATCCTGTCGAGGCCGTGACGGTCCATCTTTACAAATCCCTCTCCAGTGATTGTTGCCAGGGAGGTACCACTCGCCTTGATCCAGAGATGTTCATCATCCTTATAAGAGGTGTTGCCACCTCCGGCGATCACATATTCAGGGTTGTTACCGTAAGATTGTGAGATCCTGACCAGTTCTTTTAAGTTTGAACTCATAATACATATAGTTAAATGAACACCAAACTATTACAAAATTTAAGCTGCTTGCGAATAAACACCAAATTATTATTACAGAATAATCATCTTGCTCCGGCAGCGTCGCAATGAACGCCGCCAGAGCAAGTGATGCTGTACTCTTTCTGTTTGTTCAGTGCCTTTTATCTCTTTGTCAGCACCTTTTTTTCGTACTGTTGTATTTCTTCGATATAATCCACACCTGTAGGAACATTATTTTCAACGCAGTATTGGTCCCACACGGCACCGAAAGGCATTGATTTTGCCTCTTCGAGCAGCGCCAGCCTTTCGAAGTACTGGCCGTTTTCATCATACTCCCTCAGTTTGGCAGTCGGGTTGAGAAGTGCAAGCATGAGAGCCTTCTGTGCGGCGCGGACGCCTGTGACGTATGCACCGATCCTGTTGATACTGGCATCGAAGAAGTCGAGTCCAACATTCACCTTGTCCAGTTTATCGGCCCATACAATTTCTTCGAACAGCGCACGTACCTCATCAGACAGTGTCACCACATGGTCACTGTCCCATCGGATCGGGCGGGTGACATGGAAGAGCAGTTCGGGGATGAACTGGAACACGGCAGATACCTTATCAGACACCTGCTCGGTCGGATGAAAATGTCCGATATCCAGGCAGAGCATCATCTCTCTTGCCACAGCGTATGACAGGTAAAACTCATGCGATCCCACGGTATAGGCCTCTGCGCCGATACCGAACAGTTTTGCTTCGAATGCGTCGGCCATTAGTTGCGGGTCGCGCTTGTCAGACATGATCCTGTCGAGCGAATCCTTCAGGTGGGCGCGGTATTTGAAGCGGTTCACTGTTGCGTCTTTAGAGCCGTCGGGAATCCAGATGTTGTGCACGCAACGGCTGTTGAGCTCTTTTCCGAAGTACTCGGAGATCTCGCGGCATCGTTTCACATGCTCGATCCAGAAATCCCTGATCGCCGGATCGTTATCTGAGAGCGTGTAGCCCGAGTCGGATTTCGGGTGAGAGAAGAGGGTGCAGTTGAAATCGAGGCCGATCTGCTGCCCTTTGGCCCATTCAACCCAGCTATGAAACTGTTTTGGTCCGATCTCGTCGCGGTCGGCTTTTCCATCTCGGAAGTCGCCATAGCTCGCGTGGAGACTCAGGCGCTGTTTGCCCGGAAGCAGTGACATTACCTTTTCGTAGTCCTGCCGCGCCTGCTCGATGGTGACAGCCTTTCCGGGGTAGTTCCCGGTTGCCTGGATCCCGCCGGAGAGTTGTCCGTCGGGATTCTCAAATCCGGTTACATCATCTGCCTGCCAGCAGTGCATGCTGATGGCCACTTTGTCCATTTGTTTTAGCACCTCGTCAGTGTTCACACCCAGCTCGGCATAGCGATCTTTTGCTCCGTTGTATGCGTTTTTGATCTTGTCTGTGTTGCTCATGATTGTTTGTTTCTATGTTTGATAATTATTTTTTTATTCAGCGTTTCCGGTCCCGCCTATTTCATGTAAAATACCTCTTCCAGCGGAATGGTTACCGGGGAGTTGTCGGGGTTGGTCTCCATGATATCGGCCATGTATGCCCACCATTTCTGCACCAGTGGATTTGTGCCGAGGTCCTGCGACGAGCTGTTGCCCGATTGTTTTTGCACGGCAAAGAGGATATTGGTCTGCTCGTCGAGGAAGATGGAGTAATCGGACACGCCTGTTTCGCGGATCAGCTGTTCCAGTTCGGGCCATATTTCGTCGTGACGTTTTTTATACTCCTCTCTGAAGCCCGGTTTGAGTTTCATTTTAAATGCGAATCTTTCCATATATTTAAGTTTGTTGGATGTTTTTAAGTTAAGATTTGGTTAATCATTTCGCAGCCAAAATTTTAAAAATTTAATTGAAGCCGATAGGCATTTCATTATTCTTGCTGATCATTATTAAAACAGTTCTTATCATTTCGAAAAAAAACTTATCATTCTGAAAGTTCAATTTTTTATAAGGTTTATTTTATACTCACAACAAAAGTTGAGAGGATGAGAATAATAATTCCAATAACAAGTACAACAATGGTCTTTTTCCCTGTTCCATGCCATTCCTTGAGCAGGAGTCCCCAGATATTGCTGAACGCTATATTGAGCGCCATGAGGATACTCCAGCCGAAGATCGCCATTTCCGGGGGCAGCTGACTCTGTCCCATGCCGAAGAAGAAGAACTGCATGAACCAGAGTGTTCCTGCGAGAAAAGTGAAGAAGACGTTGTTGAAAAATACTTTTCCGCTGACGGAAAGATAGTCGGTATAGGTTTTGTTTTTGATATTCAGGTAGACACAGTAGATAAAATTGGTGAAGAATCCTCCGATAAGGACGAAGATCATGGTGGGGTTGGACTGGAAGAGCGGATTGGTACCATATTTAATGGCGATCTCGTTGATTGGCAACCCTGCCACAAGTCCGTAATTAAAGCTTGCACTTGCCAGGCCGGCGATCAGCGCGATCAGCAATCCCTTTTTGAGGGCAAATTCCTTCACCGCCTTTTTCCGTTCTTCTTCTGACAGGTTTTTGTCCTTAAGTACTCCAGCGTAACCAATAACCGCGATACCGGCGAGGGCGATGGAGACGCCGATCACTGTAAGGATACCGGCTTTTGATGCGAAGAGGTTTTCACCGGCGACAAGGGGCGGGATGAGGGTTCCGAACGCTGCGGTGAGGCCGAGTGCGATGCTCTGCCCGAGGGCGATCCCGAGGTACCTCATCGCGAGACCGAAGGTGAGGCCGCCGATTCCCCAGATGGCACCAAACATGATGGCGAGCCATTTGGCCTGTGTGGGTGCGTCAGCGAGGATGTCGGCCAGGGTACCATCCGGTACTGTGAGGAAGGCAAACAGCGACGGTGCGATCAGCCAGGCAGCAACACCCTGCATGATCCAGTACGATTCCCAGGCCCATGATTTAACCTTTTTGAAGGGAACATAGAAACTTGCGGCGCCGATGCTGCCAATGGCAATGAGGCCGATTCCGATGAGTGGGTTCATTTATTTTGGTTTTTAACGTGATTTGAGTAAATAAACTTATGGTACCAATTTAGACTGATTAAATGATAAAAAAAATGCAGATTCTTGTCTTTCTTTTGCAGTTTTTGACACTTGGAGGGGTGGATTAGGAATTCTCAGTTTAGTTCACCAGAATTCTAACCCGGTGGATTGCCATTTTCAGCAAGGGTTTCTAAGCATAGCCCTCCAAAATTCTTAGCAGATCGTTATTGATATATAAGACATCTTTACCGTCTTGTTTTGCAGAGAGAATTTTTTTATGTCCAATATATGAAAGAATCAAATGTCATGTTCAGATATTTTTACTATTCTGAACATATTATGCTTTTACGACCAGATTTCTTGCAGGAAATATATATTTTAAAAATTGATTGAAAAAATCAAAGAATGATTTCATAAATATCCACTAACTTATAAACCGCGACAAGTAAGGAGTTCTGATGCTGCAGTAATTTATAATATTCTATTCTCAGAAGAACACCTTCCTGGTAATCATCTGTTTGTCAGAACGTAATCTAATTATATAGGTACCGGGCTGGAAATTTGAAACATCAATCGTCTTATTACTGTTCAGTGAAGATTCAAAGCATAGTTGACCTATGATGTTCCAGATACAGAGATTATCAACGGGTCCTGTCGAATTAATATGTAAGAGGCCGTTGGAATGGTCAAGGAAGATTAATGGCTCAGCCTCAATAGATTTCTGCGTGGTACTTAGGGGCCAGATTTTTTTAATCTCTATTCCTGAGATCCTCCAGGGTGATCCTCCAAAGACAAGATCGAGCAGGCTATCTTCAACCTGAACGATAAAACTATCTGTCTTAAACTTACCGGCCGAAGTAACGAGGTCAAGATAAGGTTTGTCCTCGGCAAGTATTCTGGTGTAGCAGGATTCTTCCTGGCTACCTGAATGTATAATTACCTTGTATTCACCTGGACGAACAGGGATTTGTAAGACACCCGGTTCCCATCCAAAGATCTGGTCTGCCAGGAGTGCATCACTGGTATCCACTAAACTACTTTCCAGTCCACTGTGATCCAGCCAACCATTTCCCGCAATGGGTAAAATTTCACTATAATCTTCCTTGACCGAACATCCGTTCCGGCACCCAAAATCATATTTTGCAGGGAGATTAATATAGGAAGTGTCTGTGCCTTGCGAAGTAAAAACTTTATAATCCGGCTGTTCGCTCATTCCTTCTCCGAAATAGAAACTGGTATTGGGTGATTGATCATAGCCCATGGTCATGAAAGATACATCTAGCCTGTAGATAGGATCGTGCATGAAGGTGCGAAATCGCTTGTTGGACAAAGTGGTTGTTGAGAAAACACGAATTTCCCTTTCCCCGACACAAATGATTTCCTCACGCCAGTCGCCCAGAACATCTGCGGTTAACTTGGTCCTTGAAAAGGTAGTCCCCATTCTTTCGAATACCCTTGCCTTGTGATTAAATTTTAGTAGTCTTCCATCCTGAGTCATTTCTCGCTGAAGATCATCATCCCACCATACTCCGTGTTCACAAACAACTGCATCATTGTGGCGTGGGTTTTTTGCAGATATTTCGATGCCGGTGGCTGAGTACAGACCCCCAAATCTTGACCATACTTCCAATCCCGGAAACCGGGGATCGATGTCGGCAGCGAATCCTGTGCCTACATCACCCCATGATTTTTTTCCCTTTCCAAAAATGAATTCACCTGACCCGGCATCCACTAATTGAGTGGGAAGATCATAATATGAGCTGTCTTCCTGGATGTACCATACTTCGAGTCCCTCTCTCTCCGGATCAATATCAGCAAGGAAGAACCGGTCCCCATGCCCCTGTCCGGTTGAATAAATAGTCGCCCCGTCATCATCAATGGCAATTGCCCCATTTATGATCTCGTCTTTACCATCATTGTCAATATCCCCAACACGTATATTATGAAATCCCTGGCTTTGGTATTCGGGTCCGAGGTCCTGGTTTGACCAGGACCAAACCCGGGTAAGCTGATTATCTCTGTAATTCCAGGCTTCCGCTTTCATCAGTCCATAGGTTCCCCGAAAAATAATAAGACTCGGTCTTTTTCCATCAAGGTAGGCAATGCCCATCTGGTTCCGGTTTCCACGATTCCCTCCGCAATCACCCCAATCGCATAGGTTTCCGCGGGGGATCCAGTCGGCCCTGGCTAATTCCTTTCCTGTAAGGCCATCAAAAATAGTAAAATATTCAGGGCCAGACAGGACCCTGCCGCTGGGTTCCCGGTAATCTACATCTTTGGGGGCAGTTTTGCTTATCACTTCCGCCCTGCCATCACCATCCAGGTCAAAAACCTGCATGGGGGACCACCAAATACCCTGTACAATATTCCATCCCAGATCTACTCTCCAGAGGAATTCTCCTGTGCTGAGGTAGGCATCATATTTAAAGGTGTCAGTAGACTTAACAAATACTCCAGGATCTGAAATTTGCTGTGGGTGTTTTACCACAAAATCATAGAAACCGTCACCATCCAGATCACCGATTCCAACCCGGTTCACAGCCTCTATGTCAGTTTTGAAAGGAATTGAAATATAGGCCAGATCCTGACCATCTGCAAAAATTGGCGAGTTCGCCTTCAGCCTGGTCCATCCGGTAGAAGGATAGAATCTTTTTCCCCTGATAGGTTTTACGATGTATATCCATTCCTTTGCAAAACCTGGTGGAATATCGATCCAGTTAGTACTTGAAATAATTGGGTCATCGTTAAGTTTTGTCAGGGTAAGCCCATCCGGACTCCTGTATAGGTTAAATGCGATATCATCAGGATCACTACCTGTCATTCTCCAACCCACATAAACTTCAGTTTGGCTTATCCGAACAGCCAGGAGTCCTCGGTCAAGATGTTCCACCTGACGCTGGCCCTGAGCTGGATTAGAGACCGGAGCAATAAGGAGAAGGGATATGAGAATTACGCATAGATAATCAGAATGATGCATTCGGTTTTTATTCATTTATCAGGGCAGAAATACAGGAGATAAAAGCAGCTTTTTTGCAAATGCCATTTCTCTGTTCCGGCAATGCACAATGTATACTCCTGGTTCAAATCCTGATATATCGATCTGTTGGCTGTCCCGGACTTCTGAAGTATGAAGGAGTTGTCCCTTTACATTCCAGACAGTCAGCTTTACAGTAGAACCCGATGTTTCAACATGGAGAGTTTTCATCCCCTGGTCGATATAGATATTCGGAACAGGTTCCTCCGATATCTGCCGGGTACTTATAGGCTGGTTATTTTTAATTTCTATACCTGAGATCCTCCAGGGTGACCCTGCAAATATCAAGTCCATCACCCCATCCTCAACATCTACAATAAAACTATCTGCTTTGAACTGACCCATTTCTGTGACAAGGTCTAGAACAAGCCTGTCTTCTGCCAGTATCCTGGTATAACCCGACTCCTGCTGGTCACCCCCATAAACGATAACTTTATATTCTCCGGGTGGTACCGGAACCTGAAAAATACCTGGTTCCATAGCCCTAATCTGGTCCACATACAACGCATCTGAATTGCTATCTTTATAGTCTTCGAGATCACCTGTATACAACCAGCCATTGCCGGCATAAGCCAGTATTTCCTTAAATCCTTCTTTGACCGGACTGCCTTCCCGGCTTCCAAAATCAAACCTGGCAGGAATGCTGGTATAGGCAGTATCTGTTCCGTGAGAGGTATATATATTTTGAACCGGCGGTTCGTCCATTCCTTCTCCAAAATAGAAACTCAGATTAGGGATCTGGGCATAGCCCATGGTCATAAATGAAACATCAAGCCGGTAGAGAGGATCGTGCATAAATGTACGAAAGCGCCTTTTAGAAATTGTGGTAGGTGTAAAAACCTGCACCTCTCCATCTTTGAAACTTATTATTTCTTCTCTCCAGTCGCCTAATACATCCCCAATTGTATAGGTGCCACGGGTGGTAGAACCTATCCTCTCAACAACATTAGACTGGTAATTATACTTAAGCAATCGCCCAAATTGTGTTAACTCACGTTGGAGGTCATCATCCCACCAGGCAGCAAAATCGCATACAAAAGAACCAGCGTATTGTGGATTTAGTGGCGCTATTTCCTCTCCGGTGGCAGAAAATAAGGGTCCCTGATGAGCCCAGACTTCCATTCCCGGGTATCTTGGGTCGATATCTGCAACCATTCCTCTTCCCACATCTCCCCAGTTGCCATCTCCTTTGCCCCAGATAAGAGAACCGTTACTGGCATCCCGAAGAGCTACAGGAAAATCATAATGGTTTTTTTCTTCCTGGCAATACCATACTTCAAGACCTTCTCTTTCCGGATTAATATCCGTTAGGAAGAACCGGTCTCCGTGTCCCTGCCCAGTGCTATAGAGAGTTGATCCATCATCATTAATAATGATAGATCCATTCAGGATTTCGTCTTTTCCGTCATTATCAATATCTGCAATATGGATATTATGAAACCCCATACCCTGATAATCGGAGCCTAGTCCAATATTATCCCAGGACCAGACTTTGGTGAGTTGTTTATCCCGATAGTTCCAGGCCTCCGCCTTCATAAGTCCATAAGTTCCCCGGAAGATGATCAGGCTTGGACGTTCTCCGTCAAGGTAGGCTATGCCCATCAGATTACGGTTTACCCGGTTTCCATAGCTGTCACCCCAATCACTGATATCTCCTCTTGGGATCCAGTCTCCTTTGGCCACTACATCTCCTGTTGTTCCATCAAAAACAGAGAAGTATTCTGGTCCGGTCAGGACCCTGCCATCGGCGTTTCGGAAATCAGGTTCGATCGGGGCTGTTTTGGTTATTACTTCGGCCCTGCCGTCTCCATCCAGATCAAAAACCAGCATAGGGGAGTACCAGGTTCCGAGTTGTATATTCCACCCCAGGTCCTGTCTCCATAAAAACTTTCCTTCGCTGTTGTATGCATCCAGTTTATAGGTGGTAGGTGAGGGGGTTTCCTGGGGACCGTTATCCGCTACTCCAATTGGGTGTTTTACCAGGTAATCATAGGTTCCGTCTCCATCCAGGTCACCTACTCCGATTCGGTCTACCGTCTCAATACCAGGTTTTACCGGGATAGCTATAAAGGCCTCATCCAGTCCCGCAGGAACCAGCGGAGCATTTTTTTCAAGGGTGACCCTTCCTTCAGTGGGGTAAATTCTGTTCCCGCGTGCAGGTTTAACAATATATGTCCAGTTGTGATTGAAATCAGGTGGCGTGTCTATCCAGTTTGTGCAGGAGTCGATTGCTTGCTCATTGAGCTTAGTCAGGGTTATTCCGTCCGGACTCCTGTAAAGGTTAAAAGTTATATCATCAGGATCATTGCCTGTCATTCTCCATCCCACATAAACTTCGGAATCGCTGATGCGGAAAGCCAGGAGTCCCCTGTCAAGATGTTCAGCCTGTCGTTGTGCAACAGTTGAGGAGGAAAGGAGGATCAGGGATACAACAATTAAACAGGACTTTATTTTGAGGAGAAAGTATGTCATTATTGAAGTATTTGTCTGATTTGAATTATGGACTGCAAAAGGTGGTTTCTAAAAATTCGTCATTCTGAAATTTGCATAAAAAAATCGCAACACCCATTTACCGATTTTCTTAAATCAAGTTAAAAGTACAATATTTCAGTAATATTTCTATCAATAAATTAAATTTCCACAAACGCCTGTTTATCTGCCAGTCATATAAAAATATTTTATTTAATCTGACATCTTGCTCGCATCTATTTATATGTTCAATGCACCTATTACAATGACTTTAGCTGGGACTCGATGCCTCATAGCTTTTTGGAAGAAAACACCTTATTCCTGTTCATTATGGTTGTTGCACATATCATTTACAAATGGTTGATCGGAATATTCTCAGGCGCAGCAGCGGTAATTACCGAAACCTTTAGGCTTTAAAAGTTCATTTTCAGGCCGGTTACAATAGAAGCAAAACTTACAAAGAGCGGAAGGCACCAGGTTATTCATCTATTACATAACTAATTGTTTGTTTAATCCTGTAAATGCAATAATACGTTAATATTTCCCGTATTCCTGAAGGGTGTCCCACATGGCCCAGAAGTTTTCGGGCGAAACATCGTCCTGGATATTATGAACAGGTGCAAATACAAAACCACCTCCCGAAGCAAGGGTATCGATTACCTTTTTCACTTCATCTTTTACTGCTTGAGGCGTTCCGTTATTTAAAGTTGATTGTGTATCAACACCACCTCCCCAGAAGGTAAGTACATCGCCAAAATCTTTTTTCAGACCCGGAAGTTCCATTCCAACTGCTGTAAACTGTACCGGGTTTAGAATATCCAATCCCGCATCAATTAAATCGGGAATTACCGGGCGTATGGCGCCACAACTGTGCAAAAATGTTTTTACGTGAGGCAATCGTTTTTTTACATGGGTGAAAAGTGTTTTAATTTTTGGGATAACTAACATTCTTAACTGATCAGGATCGATAATTGTTGCATCCTGCGAACCCAGGTCATCGCATTCTGAAATAACCTGTATTTTGTCTTCAACGCCTTTTTCTATGGCCCAGTCGATTAGTGCATCCCAGTATTGAATTTTGTCTTCGAGAATAATGTGCAATAAACGGTCAACGCCATCATAATCCATCATTGTGTCGAGGTACCACTCTTCATATCCGCGAATGCGCAGAGAGTTTTCTGTAAAACCGGCAGTATTCCGGTCGGCAATACAGCAATTATCTTTTACACGCTCCATTTGAATAGCAAGGTCCTTGTGCATAATCTTCACATATTCATCCCAGTCCACCCGGTGAAGGCTGTCTATTCCTTCTGAAGAAGAAGAAAAGGGTTTTAATGGATAAGATATTTGGTTGTAATACAAGTCCTTTGAAGGATCCATTTCCCAGTTACAACCGTAATAATCAGTTACCTGCATCACATGATTATCCAGTATTCTTCTCCTGTTCAGATATTCTGGTATACGCATGGCCCCAATCCTTCGTGTATCCGATTTTAATTTCACCAAGTTATCTTCAACGGGAGTAACGATTTGAGAGACTGGATCTACTTCATCTTTTTCGTATTCAGAACTAAGCCCGCGTTCTTTCATAGCATTTATATATGCATTTTTTGTTATGGCGGTAACGGTGGTTCCTCCCAGATCGTAAGGAATTCGGTCTGCTTCCTGATGCGCAAGTGCTGTTTTTATTCTTTCTTTTCCTGTCATCATTTATATTGCTATTGTTTTTATTTTTGGAATTAATATTTGTATAAGCAGCAGTGCAAACAGATAGCCAAATCCTGCTATTGCAAACGGAATTGCATAACCATCAACACCAATATTCTGAAGGATTCGGCCAACGGAATAGGCAACGATTGCACCACCTACTGCTCCTGCAAAACCACCAAATCCGGCCACCGAAGCAGTGGCTCTTTTGGGAAAGATATCCGACATTAGGCTAAATACATTGGCCGACCAGCCGCAATGTCCACCAGCTGCAAGGGCAATTAATCCGACTGCCATCCACATATTTGAAACATGCGGAACCATTATTACAGGAACAGCAAACAGGCCACAGGCAAGCAAACCAAACTTCCGGCCTTTGTTAATACCCCATCCCATCTTTATGAATTTTGACGATAACCAGCCAAGGAAAATCCCAAGTCCCCATGATACCAAATAAATGGTGAAAAACGGTAGACCAATTTCTTTCAGGTTTACCCCAAATTTTTCATTCAGAAATTTGGCTCCCCAGAAAAGATAAAACCACCATATTGGATCTGCTATGAATTTTGCAATAGCAATCGCCCAGGCACCCTTGTGTGGAAGAATGTCTTTCCATTTCAATTTTTCCAGGTTCGCTTCAGATTCACTGTCGGAATTTATATATTGTACTTCTTCCTTAGAAACCCTTGGATTATTTTCCGGTTTTCTGTAATATTTCAGCCAAAGAAATACCCAGATTAAACTAATTGGGAAAGTCCATAGGAAAGCCACTCTCCAGTTATCCAGGCTTAATACCAGCACAGGAATGATCAGCGGTGAAAGGATGGTTCCCATATTTGCACCTCCATTGAAAATACCCACTGCCAGAGCCCTTTCTTTTTTGGGAAACCATTCGGCAACAGCTTTAATTGCAGAAGGGAAATTACCCGACTGCCCCACAGCCAGACTAAAACGGGCAATGGCAAAACCAATCCACGAGCGGGAAAGTGCATGCCCAAGGGCAGCAATACTCCAAATACCAATGGAAAGAATATATCCCTTTCTTGTACCTATCTTATCGATTAGACTTCCCATCACCAGAAAACAGATGGCATAGGCAATCATAAATACACTATTAATTATTCCGTACTGCTCTTCTGTCCAGCCGATGCTTTTTTGAAGGTCAGGGGCAAGGATTCCTAAAGCTGAGCGGTCGATGTAAAGGATAGTTGTGGCCACAAAAAGAAGACCGAGGATTATCCAGCGAAAGTTAGGTCTATGTTTATTCATGTAATTATAATATTATTTAAACTCTAACAATCAAGCAGTTTCAACAATGGGTCTTGTGTCGTAAAAAGGGATTTCAACCTTTCCCCTGCCCGCATTTTCTTCAAGCCAACGCACTTTTTGATCCTGCTACATTCAAAGTTATATCTTATATTAACTTCCTTTTGTACCGACTCATTTAAAACTGTTAATTTCCCGGAATACTCGTTTTATCCTTAGAGTTAGTCTGCTTCTAGTTTTTACGAATATTTATTTGGTTGAACAATGGCGTGGTTTAATAGCGTCAACTGTTCATCGTTTAATGTGAAGGTCATGGCCTTCATATTTTCTTCTAATTGGGCTACTGAACTGCCGGTTACCATTGGAATTATCGCAGGTGAACTTTGCATCATCCAACGTAAAACCACTGCATTTGGTGACACCTGTAACTCCGTAGCCAGTTGTTTCAGATTTCTCATTCTGAAATCATTGGCAGTACTTTGATACTGAACCGGGATTGATTTTTCGGAATTTACATAAGCCCCGCCCAGCAAAGGAGAATAAGCCATTATTGTTAGATTGCTGTTCTGGCAGTATTTCTCAATTTCGGGCGTCAGCAAAAGCTGTGTGCCAAAATTGGCCCGCATGCCTGGTTCCAGGAAGGTGTGTCTTTGCTGCAGACAGGTAAATCCTTTAAAACCGCATTTATCTGCTGCCTGTGCTGCTTCTGCCAATTGCCATCCCAAATAATTGCTTGCCCCGGCAAAACGTATTTTACCTTGTTTCTTCAATGAAAAAAAGGCTTCCATCACCTCTTCTGCCGGAGTCTGGGCATCGTAAGCATGTGCAAAATACAAGTCGATGGTTTCTACTCCTAAACGTTTCAGACTTCGTTCGCATTCCGAAATAATAATCTCTTTTTTAAGAGAACGTGGAATATTTTCATAGGGAAAACCAACTTTTGAAGTAAGGAAAATCGCATTCCTATTGCCTTTTTGTTGTAGCCATTTTCCGATAAGCAATTCACTTTCGCCACCCTGAAAACCCGGAACCCAGCTTGCATATTTATTGGCCGTATCAAGAAAAGTTCCTCCTAAATAGCTGTAATAATCCAAAATTGAAAAGGATGTTTGTTCATCCACCTTGCTTCCAAAATACATAGTCCCAAGCCCCATGCAGCTTATTTGTTCGTTTGTATTTTCTAATCTTACTTTTTGCATTTAAATCTTAGTTACAGTGAGTTTCTCAATATAATCCGGGTTGGAATTCTTTTTTGCACAGGTTGCCGCGTTTTAATAAAATTAACTACCGAAGAGCCCATTTCAGCAAAATTGGTACTTATTACGGTAATGCCGTTTCTGATTATTCCTTTCATGGGCGTATCGTTATAAGATAATATTCCGAGGCTCTCCCCTAACTTCAATCCTTTTTCTTCACCATATTTTACCAGATCAATAAGGTCGCTATCGACAATAACAAACCAGGCCTGGTTTTCTTTTACCATCTCTTTGGTGATACGCGTAACTTCCCCAAAATTGATTCCTGCATTGGTACAGAAAGTAAAAAATGCCTGCCTGATAACATCAGGGTGCCTTGCATCTTCTGGAAATACAAGCGTTATTTTTTTGTATTTTGAAATATGTGTTTTAACTCCTTTTAATGCATCTATTACTTCATCGTAAAAATTCTGGCTGATGCACGATGCATCTTCGATTACCGGCGGTCGCATAATTTGCAACAGCTTTTTTTTAGGTAGCGCTGAAAGTGTTTTTTTTACTTCTGCATGGTTAAACGGCGTGACTATATATAGCCCGTAAAGCCCTCTGTTTTCTTTTAAAATCGTTTTAAAAACCAGGGGATTGCAATGATGGAAATAAAGATCGACAACAATTTCTTCCTTTTTCAATTCCTCAATAATCCTGTTGTGTAGAATCTCATGATAAACGTCAAATGCGGTAAGAAAAAGCATCACCTTTAGTTTTTGTTTTACATTACCGCTTTTTACGAAATAGCCCACCCTGTTTTCCGATTCAATAATCCCGCGTTCTTTTAATTCTTCCAAAGCTTTTACAACGGTCATGCGAGCCACAGGTAGTTTTTTTAGAAGCATATTCACCGATGGCAAGAGGTCGCCGGGTTTCATAACCTTTTCGGCAATAGCCTCAATGATTCCGTCAGCAATTTGGCGGTGCTTGGTTTTATTGCCGGCCTCATCCTTTATGTACTCAATAATCTGCTGCATCGAGTTATTGTAATCTATTATACCACCAAAAATAACGATACACTAGAAACTATTCTATTATAGTAGAATAGAGAAGAAGCAATAGAACAGTAATTTGTAATTATTCTAAAGCTGTTTGAAACCCTCTTTTAATAGATTCTTATCAAAAGAACCAGTAAGCGTTGAAAACTTACCACCGGCCATGGAATTCTTACGTATCTCTCTGTCAGTTAACGATTTATAATCTGCGAATCCAATCTGGAAAATGGTATTCTGTCTTTCATTGACTTCCCGTACCACATCATCAAGATTATTCATGCCCTCGCTGATAATTACATCCTCAACCTTCAGCTCATCGATCAGTCTACCTTTCTGAGTATAGGGGCATAGACCGTAAATTCCTGGCCTTACTTCACCATTGAAGTTGTCGATGTATCCGTTTCATTATTTCACACTTAAAATACTTACTTGAATGCAATTACTTCAAATTTATACAATAAAACATCATTCCTCGAAGACATGATCAGGAAGTGTAAAAGATTTCCCAATATGTATATTGAATTCTTATCCGGTTTCGAGTAGATTTGTTAATATTCCTTCAACGAATGTTATAGATAATGAAAAAATTAGTGGACAATATTAATGTTGGACTTACAGTAGTAATCCTATTGCTGATTACTGCAGGATGTAAGGTGAAGGACTTATCTCCAGACCAGCCTAACATTCTGTTTCTGCTGGCCGATGACCAGCGCTGGGATGCCCTTAGTATTGAGGGTCACCCCCTGCTCCGGACACCTAATATTGATGCTCTTGCATTGGAAGGTACACATTTTACAAATTCCTTTGTCACAACACCCATATGTTTCGCCTCACGTGCCAGCATTTTCAGTGGACAATATGTTCGCAGTCACGGCTGTATAAATTTCGCCAAATTTTTCTCAGACAGCGCTTTTTCAAATACATATCCTGGTATGCTTCAACAGGGAGGTTACCACACAGGATTTATTGGTAAATATGGAGTGGGCAACAAGGAGGAGTATATGCCACGGGATAAGTTTGACTTCTGGAGGGGTTTTGCCGGACAGGGACATTACTGGATGGACTCAGTACATCTAACAGAACATCTGGGTTATCAGGCCCTTGAATTCCTTGATTCCCTTCCAGCGAATAAACCCTTTTGTTTATCCGTCAGCTTCAAAGCACCACATGTCCAGGACAGGGATCCTGAACAGTTTCTATATGATACTACCCGGTACGAAGATCTGTTTGCAGGAGAAGAAGTCCCAACATACGAATTGATGGATGAAAAATACTGGGAAATGTTTCCTGATTTTTTCCGGACGGAGGAAAACATTGCCCGCATCCGGTGGAACATACGATTTGCGACCCCGGAGCTTTACCAAAAAATGACCAAGGGTTACTTTAAGCTAATTAAAGGTATAGATGATGCAGTCGGAAGGATCATAAAAGGATTGGAGGAGAAAGGGCTGGCAGAGAATACCATTGTGATTTACACTAGTGATAACGGATTTTACCTGGGGGAAAGGGGGTTAGCAGGAAAATGGTATTCTCACGATGAATCCATCCGGGTACCGATGATCATCATGGATCCCAGGAATCCAGATCGTAAAAGACAAAAAGTTGATAAGATTACGTTGAATATTGACTTGGCCCCAACCATCCTTGAATTTGCCGGCATGACTGTACCTGAAGGTATGGATGGCGAGAGTTTGGTCCCGCTTCTTGATAATTCTGCCACGGAGTGGAGAACAGATTTCTTCTTTGAACATAATTACCGCAGAAATGGCATTCCTGAATCTGAGGGAATAGTCAACCTTCAAAATAAATATATCAGGTATATAAGAGAGGAACCGGTCTTTGAATACCTCTATGATCTTAGAAAGGATCCCCTGGAAGTCAACAATTTTATTGACAGCCAAGGGTATTCAGTAAATCTGAAAGATCTTAAATCCAGGTATTCCGAATTCCTGAATCAATTGGAAAAGTAGTACTTAAAAAAAGTATAGTAAAAATTAGTTCGCCGAGCACCTTTATAATATAAATATTCTGCGAGGCAACTAGTCACCTAGAGATAAACTGAAGTTTATAACTAATTATATCATAAGACTTAAAATAAGACATATACGAATAAAAAATAATAAAGTTAAGCATGAAAATTATTAGAAACCTTCTCCTTGTTTGCTTCCTGACAATGGTATATATGAGTTTATGCGCCCAGTATGTGGAAACTGATAAAGTGGATGCAGCAACTAAGCTTTATCTGGCAAAGCCGGGCTACAAAACTCCTTATGGAGAGACCACTCCAGATGCCGTTAAGGCAGAGATTGACAGGGTTTTGGCTTACCTGGAGGAGGTAACGCCCACAGGAGTCATTGATAAAAACACAAAAGAGGCGGTCACTTCGTACAGGAAGATCGACGAAAATTCCATCATCAAGCAGGGAACATTCAGCATCACCAATTACATGTGGGGTGTGACTTATTCCTCCATGCTCAGTGCCGCAAGAATCACCGGTGACGAGCGCTACCGGGAGTATGTAGAGGATCGGTTTAAGTTCCTGACGGAAGTGGCCCCCTATTTTGCCCCTGTCCTTCATGATGACAACAGGAAGGCAGATCCCCAAATGCGTCAGGTGTTGAGGCCGGAAGCCCTGGATGATGCCGGGGCCATGTGTTCCGCCATGATCAAGGCGAAGATGGAGGAGATGGATTTCGATGGACAGCAAATCATGGACCGCTACTTGGATTTCATCATGAACAAGGTATACCGGTTGCCGGACGGAACCTTTGCCCGGAACCGGCCGCAGCGAAACACCATCTGGCTGGACGATATGTTTATGGGGGTTCCTACCGTCGCCCATATGGGGAAATGGACCGGGGAAACAAGGTATTACGATGAGGCGATCCAACAGATCATGCAGTTTGCAGACCGCATGTTCATTCCGGAAAAAGGCTTGTATCGTCATGGTTGGGTCGAAGCCATGGATCCTCACCCGGCTTTCCACTGGGGCAGAGCAAATGGATGGGCCCTTCTGGCCAAAGTAGAAGTGCTGGAGGCCATTCCGGAAGGGTATCCGGGACGCGAAAAGGTCCTCGATTTACTGCGTGCGCATATCCAGGGTTTGTGTGCTTTGCAGTCCGGTGAAGGTCTCTGGCACCAGCTACTGGATAGAAATGATTCATACCTGGAGACTTCAGCCAGTGCGATTTATGTTTACGCCATGGCCAAGGCCATTAATGAGGGATGGATCGATATGCTGGCCTATGGATCTCAAACCATGCTCGGTTGGCATGGGGTGACCACCAGGGTGAATGAACGCGGGGAAATTGAGGGAACCTGTGTGGGTACAGGGATGGCTTTTGACCCTGCATTTTATTATTACCGACCTGTAAATATAGCAGCTGGTCATGGATATGGCCCTTTTATATATGCAGGATCGGAAGTATACCGTCTGCTTAAGGAGCAGAACATCAAAATGAACGATAGTGCGCTGTTGTTTTATAAGGAAAAAGTGGAGACCGATGCAGCGATATTCTATATGGAAGAAGAAGGCGTAAGAAACCATCATTAGAGTATATGGAGGATCAACCATCGATTAATCCTGGGTTAATAAATTTCGCTATCATATGAAAATTAGTATTTTAATGTATGTATCCCTGTCTGTTTTTCTGATTGCAGGATGCACAGCACAGGAGACAAATAATCGGGAAAAAGAAGCTTTTCAGAAAGCGGAAATGACGGATTGGGAGGAGGTGTTTTTCGATTCCTGTACCGGGGACTGGAAAGAGAAATGGTTCCTGGATGGTCGGGTGGCTTCGGTCAGCAATTATAAATTGGGAATGCAGCTTTCAGCAGGACCCCAATTCAAGAATGATGCACATCACATGGTGCTGTGGACAAAGGAATCTTTCCATGGAGATCTGAAGATAGAATTTGACTACACACGTCTGGATTTTGAAACTCGTTGCGTAAATATCCTGTATATACAGGCAAGCGGCAGTGGGAAAGGGCCATATAAAAGGGATATTTCAGAATGGAACCAGTACCGTCAGGTTCCGGCCATGCGCATGTATTTCGATCACATGCATGCCTATCACATCAGCTTTGCTGCGTTTCCGAACACGGGAGATGAACGCATTTCCTACATCCGGGCACGCCGTTATATGCCTGAAAAAAATGGGTTGAAAGGCTCGGAACTGAAACCGGATTATTATCCCGAAGGACTGTTTGTCCCTGGGGAGCCTCATAAAATATGCGTAATCAAGAAGGAACGAGATATTTTCATGAAAGTAAGTAATGCAGAGCAAAACTATTACTGCCATTTTATTAATTCTGAACTGCCGGTCATTGAAGAGGGAAGGATCGGATTGCGACTGATGTTTACCCGTTCCTCACGCTTTGCAAACATAAAAATCTATCAGCAATAGTTATCAAGTTCGGTTTAGAGGTAACACCCAGATTAAATAACTGAGCCAAGTACATTGCGGAACAATATTCACTAAAAAAATCAACAAAATTTAAACCATATGTCATGAAAAAACTCACAATAGTATTCCTGCTCACCGGAACAATTCTTCTCTCATTCCTGATTTGTCCCGCAGTTCATTGCCAGGTTGTCGAGGGTATTGACTATACCCACAGGTCGGGAGTGTATCATACTTTCGATATGGCCAAAGAAGATGTTTTCGGAATCCGTTATCCTTCCGAGCACATCAGATTTACGGATGAAGTGACAGGTGCAGAGATCATTGCTCTGACGACTTCCAGGCGAAGCAGCTCTAAAATGTACCAGACCCATCCCCAGTGGACCCCAGACGGCAAATACATCGTGTTTACTTCCCATCATCCGAAAGCAAAGAACAGGAGGGCACAGGTCTATGCGGTTTCTATGGAGAATTACGAGATTGTTCAGATCAGTTCAGGGGATGGGGGCAGCCCTTACCATTTGGGCTGGGAGAAGAATTCAGCATACCTGTTCAGGGGAAATGAACTGATTGAACTGAGCCTGGGCAAATTGCTATCAGACAGCGAAAAAGGTGAAGTGGGAGCAGCACCTGAGTATGAAAAGAGCCTGGGCATGGTTCCCGGTGATATCAACCCTTCCGGGATGGGATTGGATGCCAGGGAGAACCGCATTTTCTTTTCATCCCGCTTGGATGAGGACCTTTCGGCCATCTATTCCATTGATCTGAAATCCGGGAAAACCACAAAGCATCTTGAAGTACCCTTCAGGATAGGACACCTGCAATCCAATCCCCATGTCACCGGCGAGGTAATGTACTGCTGGGAAACCGGGGGAGATTCTCCCCAAAGGATGTGGTATATGATTGTAAAGGAAGACGGGAGCGTAGAGAACAGGCCCCTTTACAATGAAAAGGATGATGAATGGATCACCCATGAAGTATTTAATGGACCGGACCATGTACTTTTTCATGTGATGGCACATATCGACCGGTTGAAGGCAAACCCTTCGGGTATTTACTCTATAAATGTACGAGACGATGAAGCCCGCTTATTGGGTCAGGTCGACGGAGGCGGATTCTGGCATTGCAATGGAAGCCCGGATCACAAATATGCAGTGGGCGACACCTTTGACGGCAAGTTGTACCGCCTGAATATCTCAGTAGGAGGGAAGCCGGTTCTGCTCACCCAGGGTCACCGACTAACCAGCATCAGCCCCTTCACCGATGAGGCACACCTTCATCCATCCATCAGTCCCGACGGAAGATGGGTACTAATAAATTCCAGCTTGCTTACTGACAGTGATATCATGCTTGTACCCCTTTTCCCAGAATACAAATAAACCGGAGGTGCAATCAATTGTGCTTTTCAATTTCTTTTTGTTCTGAATTGTTTTTGCGGCTGAATTTTCTCCGATTCGCTCCTCGTTATTGGTTTGGCCTCTTAAATCTCCATACCTGCTGCAGTCTGATCAAATGCACTAGCAAGAGAAAATATTCCAGGGAGAATCAATCTTTGTAATCTGATCGACATCATTTTATTATTCTTAAACTGAAATATTAAGATCGGTTTGAATTACTATTTGATGGATTTCCTTACCTCAGATGGAGAGACTCCCAGTTTACTTTTAAAGACCCGGCTGAAATAATATATGGATTGAAAACCCAGCTCGTATGAGATTTCTTTTATGAGCTTGTCTGAAAAAATAAGCAATTCCTTTGCTCTGATTAGCTTCAAATCAAGATGATATTGAACTGGGGGCACGCCAGTATAATTCTTAAACATTTTGCGAAAATAGGAATAACCAATATTGTTCTCCTCTGCAAATTTATGAAAATCTACTTTCGAATTAGTATTTTCCCGGATCGTGAAGCAGGCTTTCTGAATGATCTCCTCAACCCTTTTTCTTGAGAATCCCTTTTGTTTATCAAT